>NZ_JBFAJO010000095.1:2905-26629 GCF_040655255.1 Kitasatospora sp. NPDC050463 | reverse complement strand
GCGGGCCACCACCCGCACCCCCTCCCGCCCCCGGGGCGGCGTGACTCCGACACCACGTCGGCCCACGCCGCCCCGTCGGCGTTCCCGGCGCCCACGGCCGCCCCGGTCGGCACCGGCGGATCAGCCGAGTTCGGGCACCCGAATCGGCATCAGGATGGAGAAGGTGCCGTCACGGCCGGCCGTGCGGATGGCCAGCGGGGCGATGGGGCCGGTGAGTTCGAGGACCAGCTGCGCGGGGCCGGCGGCCGGGAGGGCGTCGAGGAGGAAGTCGCGGTTGACCGCCACCCGGATGTCGCCCGGGGCCTGGTCGTCGTCGGCGGCGACGGTGAGCCGCCCGTTCCGGTCGAGGGTGAGCACGGTGACCTCGCAGGCCTCGCCGTGCGGACCGGAGGGCAGGCTGCGGGTGGCGCCGGACTCGACGGCGCCGCGCAGTTCGGCGGCGGGCAGGCCGACCCGGTGGACCGGGTCCAGCCGGACCAGCGACCGGTAGTCGGGGTAGTCGTGGTCGAGGGCGGCACCCTCGATCCGGTGGCCGCCGGTCTCAACCCGGACCTGGCCGGCGCCGAGGGTCAGTTCGGCCTGCTCGGCACCGGAACCCAGCAGTGCGCGGATGCCGTCGACCAGGGCGGTCGGCACGATCGCGGCGACCGGGGCCCCGCCCGTGGCGGACGCGTCCGGCACCGGCGGCGCGGCTACGGCCGGCAACGGCACCTCGGCGAGTGCCATCCGGTACCGGTCGGTGGCGACCAGCCGCAGCAGTCCGCCGTCCAGGTCGAACAGCACGCCGGACAGCACCGGGTGCTCCGGGTCGACGCCGACCGCGAAGCGGACCGCACCCAGGGCCTCGGCCAGTTCACGGGCGGGGACGGTGAAGGTGTGTGCGGTGGGGGTGGCGGTCACGGGGCTCTCCCTCTGGTCGATCAGTGTGCGGATCAGGGAGAGCTCCCGGCGCGCGTCGGCGAGGCCGTCCTCCAGCCGGCGCAGGTGCGCGTCGATCACCCGGCGGCCCGCGCCGGAGCCGGGCTCCGCGCCGAGCACGGCCCGGATGTCGGCCAGCGGCAGGCCCACCCGCCGAAGCCGGCAGAGCAGCCGGGCGTCGGCGAGCTGACCGGGTGCGTACCAGCGGTAGCCGGTCCGCGGGTCGACCCAGGCGGGGGCGAGCACGTCGGCGCTGTCGTAGAACCGCAGCGCGCTGACGCCGAGGCCGCTGTCGCGGGCCAGTTCGCCGATGCTGCGCAGGTCGCTCTCCATGTCCGGGACTCTGTGGCCTCGACCAGGTCGAGGGTCAAGCCGCACGGCCGGACCGGGGGTGACGATACCGATCGCCGCCGACACCCCTCGTCCTGCGGGTACCGGGGCTCCCGCGGTGCCGCGGGCGCGCCGCCGCGCCCTCCAGGTGGTTCTGCGAGACTCCTCGGACGCCATGGTTGAACTTTGAACGAAAACGTCCTATGGTGGAGCCAACAAGTTGAAGCCTAAACAAATGGCTTCCGACCCGAGGAGGAGCCATGGGCCTTTTCAACCGCACCAAGAACACCGCCGCCGCGACCACCACCACCGTCGTCGAGGCCCCGGCCGGCCCGGACCTGGGCCACCTCACCGGCGACTGGGCGATCGACACCACCCACAGCGAGGTCGGCTTCTCGGTGCGCCACGCCATGGTCACCAACGTCAAGGGCCGCTTCACCGAGTACGTCGGCAAGCTTCACCTGGACGGCACCGCCCCGCACAACTCCAGCGCCGAGCTGGTGATCCAGGTCGCGAGCATCGACACCAACCAGGCCCAGCGTGACGAGCACCTGCGCACCGGCGACTTCTTCGCCGCCGAGACCCACCCGGAGATCCGCTTCCGCAGCACCGCTGCCGAGCGTCTGCGCGACGACTCCTACCGGATGACGGGCGAGCTCACCATTAAGGGCACCACCCGGCCGATCGTGCTGGACCTCGACTACACCGGCAGCGCCACCGACGCGTACGGCGCCGAGCGGGTCGGCTTCGAGGGCGTGGCCGTGCTGGACCGCACCGACTGGGGCCTCAGCTACAACGCGGCGCTGGAGACCGGTGGCGTGCTGATCGGCGAGAAGGTCAAGCTCAGCTTCGACATCTCGGCCGTCAAGGCGGCCTGACCCGGCCGACCACGGCCGCTACCCGGCGCCCGACCACGGCGGGCCGACACCGACTGCCGTGGCCGAGCGCCCGCACCCGTCCCGCCCCTGCCGACCCCCGAACGGCAGGGGCGGGGCCGTCTCCGTCTCCGGCCACGCCCCGGCGGGCGCCGCTACGCCGCGAGCAGTGCGGCGTCGGCCTCCGCCAGCCAGCTGCCGGCCGGGCGGTCCAGCCACCCCTCGTGTGCGCCGAGCTCGGCGGCCGCCGCGCTCAGCGCGGCCAGGCCCGGGTGCCGCAGGTCCGGGCGGTGCACCAGGCTGACCAGGGTCAGCGGCACCGGGTCGACCAGCGGCACGTTCACCACACCGGGGATCAGCGGCCCCCCGATGGTGGTCAGCATCGGGTCGCCGTGCCGGGTGAGGTACCGGGCGGTCTCGTCCACCCCGACCGGCGGGACGTACGGCGCGGCGGGCGTGAGGCCGTGCGCACGCAGCAGACCGGTGCCGAGGTCCGCCCACTCGGTGGTGGCCGGATTGCCGGCGCAGACGTCCACCGGGTGCCCGGCCAGGTCGGCGAGCCGCAGCGCCGACCGGTCGGCGAGCGGATGGCCGGCCGCCATCATCACCGAGACCCGCTCCAGCCGTACCGGCGTCTGCACCAGTTGGGCGCGCAGCCCGGCCGGCAGTCCGGCGAAGCGGCCGAACGCGGCGTCCAGCCGGTGCGCCGCCAACTCCTCGGCGGCCGCCGCGAGTCCGCCGAGGAAGCGGGCCAGGATCTCGCCCTCCGGCCAGGCTGCCCGGGCTCGTTCGAGCACCCGGTCGGTGGTCAGGTCGGGCCCGGTGACATCGCTGTTGAGGTCCAGCAGCAGCGGGCGGCGCTCGGCACCGGCGACGATCTCGTCGTACAGGGCCAGTAGTCGGCGGGCCTGCGGCAGCAGCCGCCGCCCGGCCGGGGTGAGGTCGACGCTGCGCGTGGTCCGGGTGAGGAGCGTGTCGCCGAGGAGCTTCTCCAGCGTGCGGATGTCCCGGCTGAGTGCCTGCTGGGCGACGTGCAGCCGCTGGGCGGCCCGACCGAAGTGCAGGGTGTCGGCCGTGGCGACGAAGCCGCGGAGCAGCCGGGGGTGCAGGTCGTGGGGCATGGCGGCAGATTAACAACACCATGATGTGAGTGCCGCGAAACAGGTGTTGGACCGGGGCCGGGCGGCTGACCGAGGCTGGAGCCCTCCCCCTCTCCCTCCATGAGGAGTTCCATGCCCGTCTCGTACCGACGGCTGTTCGCCCGGCCCGGCACCATCGCGTTCACCCTGGCCGGGCTGCTCGGCCGGGTCGCGCTGTCGATGACCGGCGTCGCCCTGGTGGTGCTGCTCTCGGAGCGGCGCGGCTCGTACGCGCTGGCGGGCACCGTCTCCGCGGCCGGGCTGGTCGCCGGGGCGATCGGCATGCCGCTGATCGGCCGGCTGGTCGACCGGTACGGACAGGCTCGCGTCGCCGTGCCGGCCACCCTGTACAACACCGTCCCGCTCACCGGGCTGCTGCTCTGCGTCCGCCTCGGCGCGCCCGACTGGACGCTCTACGTCTGCTGGGCGGCCTGCGCGGCGGCACCGAACCTGGGCGGCATGGCGCGGGCCCGCTGGGCGCACCTGTACCGGGACGACGCGGCCGCCCGTCACCTGGCCAACTCCTTCGAACAGTCGCTGGACGAGCTCTGCTTCATGGCCGGGCCGGTCCTCGCGATGGTGCTCTGCACGACGGTGGCGCCGGAGGCCGGTCTGCTCGCCGCCGGGGTGTTCGGCACCGCCGGCGCCCTGCTGTTCGCCGCCCAGCGCCGGACCGAGCCCCCGCTCGCGGACCGGGTGCCGGGCGGGCGGCTCGGCTCGCCGGACGCACGGTCCGGACACCGGGCCGAGCAGGGCGAAGGCCCCGGTCACCCGGCCGAGGAGGGCAAGCCGGGCGGACACCCCCGCGAGCACGGCTCGCCGCTGCGGGTGCCCGGGCTGCGGGCGCTGCTGCTGACCTTCCTCGCCACCGGCGTGGTCTTCGGCTCGATGGAGCTCACCACGGTCGCCTACGCCGACGCGCTCGGTCACAAGCCGCTGGCGGGCGGGCTGCTGGCGCTGGTCGCGGGCGGTTCCTGCGCGGCCGGGCTGGTCTTCGGGCTGCTCCGGCCGCGCCGGGCGCCGGGCGTCCGGTTCCTGTCCGGCGTCGCGGCGATGGCCGTGCTGCTGCTCCTGCCGCTGGCCGCCGGGCTGAGCGGCGCCGGGCTCGCCCTGCTCGGGGCGGCGCTGTTCGCCGCCGGGACGGGCACCGCGCCCACCATGGTCACCGGCATGACACTCGTCCAGGAGCTGCTGCCGCAACGGCAGTTGAACGAGGGCATGGCGGTGGCGGTCTCCGGCATCGTGGTCGGCATCTCGACCGGGGCGGCGCTCGCCGGTGCGGTGGCCGAGCACACAGCCCCCGGGACGGGCTACTGGCTGCCGGCCGGCGCCGCCTCGCTCGCCCTGCTGATCGCCCTGACCGGACGCCGGCACCTGCGGGTCCCGGCCGCTCCCCCGGCACCCGGGAAATCCCGACGGGTTGTCATTGCCGCGGGTTAACCTGCCGGCCATGGAACCGGCGACCATCCGATATGTCCGCGGCGACGCCACCGCGCCCCAGGGCAAGGGCGTGAAGGTGATCGCCCATGTCTGCAACGACCTCGGCGGCTGGGGCAAGGGCTTCGTCCTGGCGCTCTCACGGCGCTGGCCGGAGCCGGAGGCCGCGTTCCGGCGGTGGCACCGGGAGCGCGCGCGGAACGACTTCGGCCTGGGCGCCGTCCAGGTCGTCCAGGTCGAACAGTACGTCCGGGTGGCCAACATGGTCGGCCAGCGCGGCATCCGGACGGGCCGGTCGACGGGCGCCCCGGTCCGCTACGAGGCGATCGACACCGCCCTGGCGGCAGTGGCCGAGGAGGCGCTGGCGCTCGGCGCCTCCGTCCACATGCCCCGGATCGGCTGCGGTCTGGCGGGCGGGCGGTGGGAGCTGGTCGAGCCGCTGGTGACGGCCCGCCTGGTGGATCGGGGGGTGCCGGCGACGGTCTACGACCACGACTAGCCACCGGCGCGGAGACCGGCA
Source organism: Kitasatospora sp. NPDC050463 (assembly GCF_040655255.1). Taxonomy (NCBI): domain Bacteria; kingdom Bacillati; phylum Actinomycetota; class Actinomycetes; order Kitasatosporales; family Streptomycetaceae; genus Kitasatospora; species Kitasatospora sp. NPDC050463. The sequence goes on along the minus strand of NZ_JBFAJO010000095.1, from coordinate 21,410 downwards.
CCGGAGACCGCACCGGCAGGGCCTCAGGTCGGGGATCCGCCCCGGACTCCGGCGAAGGACCAGGTGTACTCGTACTCGGGCAGCGCGTACCCGCCCGGGAAGATGCCCTCCTGCTCCGCCGTCCGCCGGCCGCCCTCGCGCTCGTAGAAGGCGACCGCCCGGGTGTTGTCGCGCAGTACCTCCAGGTAGAGGTCGGCTCCGGGGTGGCACGTCGCGACGTGGTCGCTCACCGCGTCGAACAGCGCGCGGCCTATGCCGCCGCCGGTGCGGCCGGGCCGGACGTGCAGGTTCTCCAGCAGCACCCGACCGTCGGGCTGCGGCACCACGTAGGCGAACCCGACGATGCTGCCGGCCTGTTCGGCGATCAGCAGCTCGGGGGTGTTGGCCGGTTCGCCGTAGTCGGCGGCCAGCCGCAGCTCCCACATCTCGCGCCGCTCGGCGGCCATCCCGTCACCGAGCGCCTGCTCCGGAACGATGCCGGTGTAGGCGGTCCGCCAGCTCAGGGCATGGAGCTCGGCAACGGTCTCGCTGTCGTCCGCGGTGCCGCGGCGGATGGTGACGTCCATGGGACGAGCCTCCCACATCCCGAACTTGAACATGTTCAATCTTCCCCCTACAGTCACCCCATGCTTTTGAACAGGTTCGAAATGCAAGGGGCCGGGGCGGCGGCACCGGATGCGGAGGGGGCATCCGGTACCGCGCGCACCGACACCGACTGGAGCTGACCGCTCCGGCTAGGCTCGGGTCCGTGGACGACCTGGCAGCGACGAACGGCACGAGCGGTACGGGCAAGGCGAACGGCACGGACAGCCCCGAGGACGCGAACGGTGCGCCGACGGCCCCGGCGGCGCCGCCCGCCGAGGCGCGCGGCAGCCGTGCCCAGCCGAAGACGGACAAGAGCGAGCAGACCCGGGCACTGATCCTGGAGACCGCCATGCGGCTGTTCCAGGAGCGCGGCTACGACAAGACCACCATGCGCGCCATCGCCGCCGAGGCCGGGGTCTCGGTCGGCAACGCCTACTACTACTTCTCGTCGAAGGAATTCCTCATCCAGGGGTTCTACGACCGGATGACGTACGAGCACGCCGCCGACGCCCGCCGCCGGCTGGCCGGCACCAAGGACTTCGCGGAGCGCCTGGAGATCGCGGTGACCTCCTGGATCGACTGCGCGGCGCCGTACCACGAGTTCGCCGCCCAGTTCTTCCGCACGGCGGCCGACCCGACCAGCTCGCTGAGCCCGTTCTCCAACGAGTCCCACCCGGCCCGGGCCACCGCGGTGGAGCTGTTCGGCGAGGTGCTGGCCGGCTCGGACCTCGCCCCCAAGCTGGACGCCGAACTGGCCGAGCTGCTGCCCGACCTGCTCTGGCTCAACCTGATGGTCGTCGTGCTCTACTGGGTCTTCGACCGCACCCCGGACACCGAGCGCACCCGCGAGTACGTCCGCCGCTCGACCCCGATGGTGGCCCGGGTCATCAACCTCTCCCGCTACCGGGTGTTCCGCCCGATCGTCCGCGATGCCAAGGGCCTGATCCAGGACTTCATCCTCCCCACCATCGGCAGGACGGCGGCGAAGTAGCCGGACGGGGCGCCGACGGACACTCAGAAGCTGTCCGGGTTCCAGGCCAACAGCGGCGTGCGCAGCAGCAGGTCGGCGGCGGCGGCCGCGCCCGGGCGCAGCTCGGTGACCAGTCCGGCCGCCGCCAGCCGGGGGGCGGTCTCGCCGCCCAGGTACAGCGAGCCGAGCGCGGAGGCGTCCAGCGCGAGGTCGGCCTCGTCCGTGGTGCGGGTGCAGCGGCCGCTGCCGTCGGCGGCGGCCTCGACCGCCCACCGGCCGGCCGCGAACCCGGCCCGGTCCTCGACCTCCAGCACGACCCTGCCTGGTGCGCCGTACGTCCGGGCGTTGAACGCGGCCTCGACGTCGAGCACCCGGAGCCACATGAAGTCGGCGTTGTCGACGTACGGGGTGGCGGCGCGCGGGTCGGCCAGCAGCAGCGGCAGCGGGTCGTCCGGGCCGATGTTCTCGACCACGACCTTGCGCACCCAGTCGACGGAGAGGACGAACCGCCACAGCTCGGCGGCGGTCCCCCGGTCCAGGGCGAGGAAGTCGACCACGGTGAGCGTGCAGTTCGGGTAGCTGCCGTCCCAGTTGTCGTCGACCCGGTAGACGGCCAGGCCGGTGACGGTGCCTGCGGCATCCCGGTGGACGGCGGCGAAGGGCTCCTTCCACTCGAAACCCGGCACCTGGACGTCGCCCGTCTGGCGCTGCCACCAGAGTTCGCTGCGGGCGATCGCGCCGGGCTGGGTGAGCCGCCAGCGCTCGTGCAGCTCGGGGCCGACCTTGCGCAGCTCCTCCATGGTGGCGAACTCGATCCGCCCGCCGGGCACGGTCGGCAGGCCCGCGCGCAGGCCACTGGTCCGCAGCAGGTCGATGTTCCAGCCGTGGCCGCGGGTGGCCGGGCCGAAACCGAACCGGCCGTAGATGTTGTACTCGGCGGCGATCAGGATCGCGACGGCCGAACCGCGCCCACGGGCCGCCGCCAAGTCCCCCGCCATGATCCGGCTGAGCAGGCCGCGGCGGCGGTGGGTGGCGGACACGGTGACGGACGTGATGGCGTCCGCCCCGACGACGGCTCCGCCGGGGACGGTCAGCTCGACGTCGAAGCTGCGGAAGGTGGCGACGTAGCGGCCGCCGTCCAGGGCCGCGATCACCCGGCCGGGCTCCCACTGCCGACGGCGGAAGTCCGCCGCGCTCTCCACGTGCGAGCGGAGGAACCCCATGGTGAGCGCCCGGTCCCAGCCCGCGATCTCGTCCTCGGCGATCGCCCGGATCTCGACCCCGCCGAGGCCCTCACCCTGCCGGTCGCCGCCCGGTTCGCCCGCCCCACCGTCCACCACGTTGCCCATGACGTCACGGTACGACCGCCCTCGAACCGCGGCACCTCATTATTCTCCGCCCGGTCCCGCCGCCCACGCGGCCACGCGGCCACATCGGTCTCCCGGGCCCGGTGAGACTTTGCAAAGTGGACCGGAGGGCACCCGGTCGTCCGCACCGCCCCCGCCGGCCGAAGCCGCCGACCGGCCCCGTGACCCGGACCTCGTGACCCGGACCTCGTGACCAGACCCCGTGCCCCGGACCTCGTGGCCGGCCCACCTGCGACCCGGTGAGACTTTGCAAAGTCAGTGGGCAAACGAGTGCACGCGCAGCGGCGTCAGCCGGCGAACCCCGGCACCACCAGGCCGGACTCGTAGGCGATCACCACCGCGTGGGTCCGGTTCTGCGCGCCGAGTTTGGTCAGCACGTTCCCCACGTGGGTCTTGGCCGTCTCCAGGCTCACCGTGAGCGCGTCCGCGATCTCCGGGTTGGACAGGCCGGTGGCCATCAACCGCAGCACCTCCTCCTCCCGCCCCGTCAGCGCCGCCTTCGGCAGCGCCTCGGCGGAGCCCAGCGGGCGGGCGGCGACCATCCGGCGCAGTGCTGCCGGGAAGAGGATCGCCTCCCCCGCCGCCACCACCCGGACCGCCTCCGCGATCCTCCGGACCGGAAGCCGCTTGAGCACGAACCCGCTGGCCCCCGCGCTGAGCGCGGCGGTGACGTAGCCGTCGTTCTCGAAGGTGGTGATCACCACGATCTTCGGCGCTGCGGCCGGATCGGCCAGCAGTTGCCGGGTGGCCTCGATGCCGTTGCACCGAGGCATCCGCACATCCATCAGGACCACGTCCGGGCGCAGCCGCCGCGCCTGTTCGACCGCCTCGACGCCGTCGGCGGCCTCGCCGACCACGACGATCCCCGGCTGTGCCGCGAGCAGCATCCGCAGACCGCTGCGGGTCACCTCGTCGTCGTCCGCGATCAGCAGCGTGACGGGGGTGCCGGTGAGGCCGGCGTCGGCCGGGCCGGCGGCCGTCGTCACGGCCGCGCCCGCGCCGGAACCGCTCGTGACACGAGCATTCGCGTCAGAGTCGGTCATGGTCCGAGCGCCCGCGTCGGACCCGCTCGTGTCACGAGCGTCCACCCCAGAGCCGATCATGCCGACAACCGTACCGGCAGCCGGACCTCCAACCGCCAGTGCTCGGGCCCGTCCGGGCCGGCCTCGATCTGACCGTGCAGCAGCCGCACGCGCTCGGCCAGTCCGGGCAGCCCGTGCCCGGACGTCGGGAAGGCGCCCGGGCCCTTGCCGGTACCCGGCCCGGTCCAGTTGACCACCCGGAGCTCCAGCCCGTCCGGCGTCGCCGCCACCCGGACCTCGATCGGCCCGCCGGCGCCGTGCCGCAGCGCGTTCGTCAGACCCTCCTGGAGGATCCGGTACGCCGCCCGGGAGAGCGTCCCCTGCACCTGTGCCAGCTCGCCCGACAGCTCCGGCTCGACCAGCGCGCCCGCGTGCCGCAACCGGTCCAGCAGCTCCGGCAGGTCGGCCAGGGTGCGGGTCGGCGCCGTCCCCGCCTTCTCCTCGCGCAGCACGCCCAGCACGTAGTCCAGGTCCTCCAGCGCGGCCCGGGTCGACTCCTCGATGCTGCGCAGGGCGGCCCGCGCCGCCACCGGGTCGGCGGAGAGCACCTCGCCCGCCACGGCCGCCTGGATCGTGGCCGCCGTCAGCGTGTGCCCGATCGAGTCGTGCAGCTCGTGGGCCAGTCGGTTGCGCTCGGCCAGCAGCAGCTCCCGCTGGGCCGCCAGCGCGAGCCGCTCGGCCGACGACGGCCCCAACAGGCGTGGCGCCAACCAGCGCAGGGCACCCGCCACCAGTACGCACCCGGCCGCCGCCGCCAGCACGCAGCCGAGTGCGGCCGCCCAGCTCCCCCAGCCGTCCCCCGGCCGCACCGACCAGCCGAACAGATTCAGCCCGGCCTCGGCGCCGGTCCAGTTCCCCGGCAGGGCCAGGCCCACGAGGAGCAGCGGGCCGCTCACCAGCGCCCCCGTCCACCCCAGTGCCACGTGCAGCAGCAGCCAGATCGGAGTCCGCCAGCGGTCGGCGCCGGTCGGAACGGTCGGAACGGTGGGGGTCGCTGGGGCCGCGGCCTGCCCTGGGCCGGGTGAGCGCGCGGGCCGTACGACCACCGGGTCCGGCAGCGGCACCCGCAGCAGGCGCCGGGCGCACACGACCAGCACCCGGCGCGTGGTGCGGGCCAACCCGACCGCGCCGACCAGTACCGCCCAGACGAGCAGCACCAACGCGGCCAGCACTCCGTCAGGAGCGGATCGCCACGCCGCCGGCAGGAGCGCGAAAGGCAGGAGGACAAGGCTTGCCAGAGCGCCGCAATAGGCGAACAGCGCACCCGAATACGTGGAACCGCTCAACAGCGGTCGAATTCCTCTGATCATGATCGGGCCAGTATGGTCGGGCCGCCCATCCGCGGCCTCCCCCGATCGGGGGAGCGTTTTCTCCCGCCTTCCCGGGATCCGCGGCCCGGTCCCCGGAATCCAGAATGGCGCCCTGACCAGGTGACGGGAGTACTGATGAACACGCGAACCACGGCCACCGCGCCGGGCCGGACGGCATCGCCTCGGGCCGCCGGGGCGGACGACCCGCCCGGCCACGGCCGGCAGCCTCCGGCCGGCGGCGACGGCCCGGCGGTGGCCGCCCTGGTGCTGGGTGTCACCGGCCTGCTCACCTCGGTCGTCTTCGTCGGCGGCCTGCTCGGCGTGCTCGGCCTGGTGCTGGGGGTCGTCGCCCTGGGGGCGGGCAGGCGGACCGGCGTCGGCCGGGGCAAGGCCGTCGCCGGTCTGGTGACGTCGTGCATCGCGATCGTGCTGTCCGTCCTGATGGCCTTCTTCATGGTCTGGTACGCCGACAACACGCAGGAGTGCTACCGGCCCGACACATTCCGGCAATACACGCAGTGCGTCCACGAGCAGCTCACCGGAAACTGACCGGCGGCCGCAGGGCGGCCGGTGGCGTACCGGTCGCGAATCACCGATCTCTCCCCGGCAAGGATCAGCACCATCGTGCGGAACAGACGAACGGCTTTTCTTCTGACGGCCGGCGCCGCGGCGGTCTTCGTCGGCGCACTGGCTCTGCGGCGCGCGGGGGGACGTCAAGACGCCCCGGGCCGAGTACCGGATCCTGCGCGGCCCCCGGGGCGGTGTGACCCGTCCGGTGCCCCGGTCCGTCCCCGGTCGGCCCGCCGGCCGTGCGGGCGCCGCCCGGCCGGCGGCGCCACCCGGACCTGCCGTGGCGGCCACCGGTGAGCCCAGGGCCCACCGGAGCCAGACCCACGAGGGCCAGACCCACCGCACCAGACCCACCGCACCAGACCCACCGGCCCCAGGCCCACGAGGGCAAGGCCCCCAGGGCCCGCGCGATCCACCGCGCTCCGGGCGCCGAATCAGCAGGTGGCGGCCCCGACCTCCCGCGCGGCGGCGAGGTAGGCGAGAACCAGCGGCCGCCTGTCGTCCCGGCCGGCGGCTACCACCAGCTGGGACGGGGATATGCCCCGGACCGGCACGGCGACCACCCCGTCCCGGACGACCAGCGGGGCGTTGCCGGTGGCCAGCAGTGCCACCCCCTGGCCGCCGGCGACCGCCTCGTGGGTCTCCTCGGCGCTGGCCACCACCCCGCCGATCCGCGGCGGGCGGCCGTCCCGGGCGTCCAGGGCGAGCCAGTGGTCCCGCAGCAGGCCGGACTCCGGGGGGAGGGCGAGGAAGGGCTCGTCCAGCAGGTCGGTGAAGTCCACCTTCCCCTCGGGGTCGGCCGCGGCCCGCGCCACCAGGGGGTGTCCGTCCGGGAGCGCGACCAGCCGAGGCTCGCGGGCCACCACCGCGTACCGGTAACGGTCGTCGTCCGGCAGTGGCAGCCAGACGAAGGCGACGTCGCTGGATCCGTCCGCCAACCCCGCGCTGGGATCCGCCCAGTTGACCTGGCGCAGGACGGGTTGCGCGGCCGGGTGCCGGGAGACGAGGCGGGTCCGCAGGGCGGGCAGCAGCCCGCGGCCCGGGCTGGTGGACATGCCGATCACCAGGGTGCACCGCTCGGCGGTCTTCGCCTCCTCCACCGCCGCCTCCGCGGCCTGCCAGGCGGCCAGCACCGCGCGGGCGTGCGGAAGCAGGGCTTCCCCCACCGCGGTCAGCCGCACCGTCCGCCGGTCCCGTTCGAACAGGGGCCCGCCCAGTTGCTTCTCCAGCATCCGGATCTGCTTGCTCAGAGCGGGTTGGGAGACGAACAGCCGCTCGGCGGCGCGGGTGAAGCTCAGTTCCTCGGCGACCGCGGTGAAGTAGTGCAGGTCGCGCCCGTGGACGTTCATAACTCATGGCTATCACAACGGGACTTGGACACTGCTTCGGCATCTGACGAACAATGAGATCTGTCGACGGGGGCGGCCCCGAACGGTAGTTGACGAGGGAGATGCAGATGAGCGAGAACGCCAAGGTCTGGCTGGTCACCGGCGCGACCAGCGGTTTCGGGCGGGCCATCGCGGAGGCCGCGGTCGCCGCCGGTGACACGGTGATCGGCACGGCCCGGCGGACGGGGGCGCTGGACGACCTGGTCGCCGCGTACCCGGACCGCGTGGAGGCGATCCGTCTGGACGTCACCGACGGCGAGCGGATCGACGCGGTGGCCGCCGACGTCATGGCCCGCTACGGCAGGGTGGACGTGCTGGTGAACAACGCCGGTCGTACCCAGGTCGGGGCGTTCGAGGAGACCACCGACCGGGAGTTGCGCGACCTGTTCGAGCTGCACGTGTTCGGCCCGGCGCGGCTGACCCGGGCGCTGCTGCCGCAGATGAGGGAGCGGGGCAGTGGATCGGTCGTGAACATCAGCAGCTTCGGCGGGCAGCTGTCGTTCGCCGGGTTCTCCGCGTACAGCGCGACCAAGGCGGCGCTGGAGCAGTTGTCGGAGGGCTTGGCCGACGAGGTGGCGCCGTTCGGCATCAAGGTGCTGATCGTGGAGCCCGGCGCGTTCCGTACCAACCTGTTCGGCAAGGGTGCGGCGTACTTCTCCGAGGAGAACCCCGCGTACGCGGAGAAGGTCGGCGCGACCCGGCAGCTGGTGCAGGGCGGCGACGGCAGCCAGCCCGGTGACCCGGCGAAGGCCGCGGCGGCGATCCGGCTGGCCCTGGACGCCGAGCGGACCCCGCTCCGCCTCGCCCTCGGCGGCGACGCGGTCGACTTCCTGACCGCCCACCTGGACTCGGTGCGGGCCGAGCTCACCGAGTGGGAGAAGGTCTCCCGGGGGACGGACTTCGACGCGCGGTGACAGCCGGGCGGGGGGGACCCGGCGCTCGGCGAACTCTCCGCAGCCGGGGCCGGAGCCATGTCCAGGACCAGGGCCACGTCAACGTCCACGCCCAGAGCCACGCCCAGGCCTACGGGCGGGCGTAGTAGTCCGGGGTACCCATGATCCAGAGGCTGGCCTGTTTGACCGGCATGCCCGGGCGGGGGGCCTCGATCATCTGGTCGTCGCCGATGTAGAGGCCGACGTGGTGGATGTCGGCGGCCCGGCCGGTGTCGGTCCAGAAGACCAGGTCGCCGGGGCGGAGCTGGCGGTAGCCGATCGGGGTGCTCTGCGCGTACTGGTCGGCGGCGAAGTGGTTGAGTCGCTTGCCGCCCTCGCGCCAGGCCATCATGGTCAGCCCGGAGCAGTCGTAGCCGCCCGGGCCCTCGCCGCCCCAGACGTAGGGCAGGCCGATCTTGGAACGGGCGAACGCCACGGCGGCGGCCGCGCCCTCGGCCGACCACGGCCGGGCGGCCGGGGGCGCGGCCGGTGCGGGCGGCTTCTCCGCCGCCGCTTTCTCTGCGGCAGCCCGGGCGGCGGCCTCGGCCTCGCGGGCGGCGATCGCCTCCAGCGCCTCGCGCCGCTGCCGCTCCAGTTCGACGGTGGTGTGGCGGGCGGCGGCGAGGTCGGCGAGCAGCTGTTCGCGGCGGAGGCCGACCGTGACGACCTGCGCCTGCTGGGCGGTCAGCCGGGCCTCGGCCCGCCCTCGGGCCGCGCCGACCTCGTCGGCGGCCTTCCCGGCGGCCTCAGCGGCGGCGCGGGCGGCGGCCGAGGCGCGGGTCGCGGCGGCGGCGGTGGTGGTGGCCGCGTCCAGGATCTGCCGGGTGCGGTCGCTGGCGACGCCGACCACCGCGGCCTGGTCGCCGGCCTCGCGCGGTCCGCGCGCGCCGATCAGGGCGTTGATGGCGGAGAGTTCGGCGGTGGTGCCCTGACGGTACGTTTCGGCAGCCAGCTGGGCGGCGGCCTCGGCGGCCTCGGCGCGCTCGGCCTCGGCGCCCGCGGCCCGGCCGGCGGCGGCGGACTCCTCGGCGCGGGCCCGGGCGAGCGCGAGCTGGGCGCCGTTGTAGGCCTCGACGGCCTGCTCGGCGGACCGGCCGGCCCGGTCGAGTTCGGCCGTGGCGGCGGTGAGCCCGGCTTCGATGGTGGCGACCGAGGCGGCCCGGCGGTCGGCCTCGGCCCGGGACCGGTCGATCTCCTCGGTGGAGGGGTACGGCCCGTCCGCCGGCCCGTCCGCCAGCTCGTCCGCCGGGGCCGCGCCGGCCGACGGCTCGGCCGGGGCGGCCACGGCGGCGGGGAGCAGCCCGAGCAGGGCGGTGAGGGACAACAGGAGGGTCGGAAGGAGCCTGCGCGCCACGAGACATCCCTTCTCAGGTGTCGGACGAGGGTCGCCCGGAGAGTGTCCGGCGAACCCGGCGAAATACCCCATCACGTGACAAGTCGGTCACTCGTCGCCATGGTCTCAAGCCGGGGCGGCTTTCACGCCTCAAGCTCGCGCCGCCGACCGGGTGAGCTGTCGGATGATCAGACCGGGCTCCACCGGCCGATCCGGCCGGACCTCACCGTCGGTCAGGCGCACAGGGTATACGAACTACCGGTGGATCCGGCGGGTGTGCGGCCGCGGCCGGGGGTGTCGGTCCGGCCGGGGCTCCAGGCCGGTCGGACGTACCGCGTAGGTGCGGCTGCGGCCGGCCCGGACGGTGCGACGGCGCTGCTGTGCCCGGGGCCGGGGGCCGGGCTCGGACCCGACGGCGGGCGCGGCGCCGGGTGCGGGGGCCGCCGCCGAGCGGCGGTCGGCCAGCCGGGCGGAGCGGCGGGCCAGGGCCCGGGCGGCGTGCGCGTCCAGGTGGGCGGAGGCCCGGGCGGCCATCCGTTCGGCGACCCGGTGGGCGGCGGGGTGGCCGGCCGGCAGTTTGTCGGGGGCGCCGGCGATCAGGTCGAAAAGCCAGGTGCGGGCGATGTCCGCACGCCGGTGAAGTCGGCGCTCGCGCCGGAGCGCGCGGGCCCGGCGGCGCGGACGGGTCGCGTACCGCCAGCGCGCCCAGGGGCTGCTCGGGCGGGCCAGCCGGATCGCGCCGATCCAGGACAGGCCGGGCACCAGGATGCCGAGCAGACCGGTCCACATCTTGCCCTTGAGCAGGGTGATGACCGAGACCAGCGCGTTCACCGAGATCACCGTGACCAGCCCCCACCTGGTCTCCTGACTGGGCACCACGCCGAGCGGCACGTACCCGACGAGCAGCAGCGAGGTGCACAGGATGCCGAAGATCACCGCGTCCACCGACTTGCGGCCCTGCGCGCTCCAGTAGACGTCGTCCAGGTGCAGGATCAGCGCGAACTCGTCCAGCACCAGGCCGCAGCCGATGCCGAAGAGCAGTCCGAACACGTCGATCCAGGGGTGGCCGCCGTAGGTGGAGAACACCCCGATGCCGCCGGTCAGCAGGAAGCCGAGGCCGAAGACCATGTGATGGATGTGCAGGCCGCCGGGGGTCACGTTGCCGGGCCACCAGCGGACCTTGGCCCGGATCATCCGGACGCTGAAGCGGATCAGGACGAACGAGGTGATGAATCCGACCAGCAGCAGGAACAGCGGCTGCTTGTGCGCGGCGACGATGTGCTCGCGGTAGCCGTCCAGCAGTGTGGTCATGCGTCTTACCTTCGTTCCTGGTCCTGCGTACTGCCTGCCACGACATGACCCGGGGGCCAACACCCGCCCAACGAGTCCACCGCCCGCTCCGACGCGGCGCCGGGGCGGGCGGACGCCGCCCGCCGGGCGGTCAGAAGCCGCGGGTGCGCTTGGCTGCCCGACGGGGGGCGGCGGGGTAGGGTTCCGGCCGCTCGGCGCCGGCCGGGAGCTTCATGAAGAGCCGGGCGATCTCACCGCCCAGGTTCACCCCGATCGCCAGCGCCAGGGCGATCGCGGCGGCGCGGGTGATCTGCACCAGGCCGGCGCTGGAGTGCCCCTGGGTGAACGAGAGCATCCCGAGGTAGAGCGCCGAACCGGGCATCAGCGGGCCGATCGCGGCGGTCACGTAGGGCAGCGCCGAGCCGTTGCGGTAACGCGCCATCAGCTGGCCGAAGAGGCCGACCAGGCCGGCCGCGACACCGGTGGCGGCGATCGGGGAGACCCCGGCGTTGTGGACCAGCGCGCCGTAGGCGGCCCAGCCGATGCCGCTGTTCAGGGTGACCAGCGCGAGCGAGCGGCGGTCGGTCTGCAGCAGCATCGCGAAGGCCAGGGTCAGCACCAGCGCGGCGATCATCTGGACCGGCGGGTAGTTCACCCCGGTCAGGCTCTCGTCCGGTCTGAGCTCGGGGTCGAAGCCGACCCCGAGGTAGAGGATCAGCATCACGCCGATGACGATGCCCGCCACCAGGTAGATCACTTCGAGCAGCCGGGCGGCGGCGGTGATGTAGAAGCCGGTCAGGCCGTCCTGGACGGCGGCGACCAGGGCGCGTCCGGGGAGCAGGGCGAACAGCCCACCGGTGATCACCACGGACCCGCGCAGCCCCCAGTCGTTGAACGAGAGGATGATGCCGGAGGCCGCGGCCGGCATCGCGGCCAGGACGAACTGGTAGAACTCCGGCAGCCCGCGCCGGGCGATCAGCGAGGCCAGCCGGTCGCCGAGGACGGCCGCGATGAACGCGCTGGCGAAGACCAGCCAGCCCTTGTCGTCGATTCGCCCGCCGACCAGGAAGGTCGCCGCGCCGGCCAGCAGTCCGGTGTTCAGCGAGAGCAGCCAGGCCGGGTACGGGTGCCGGTTGCGGCGGATCAGCGCGAGGCGGCGGTACGCGTCGTTGGCGGAGACCTTCTCGGCGGTGATGTCGGCGACCAGCTCGTACACCGCGTTCAGCCGGGTGTAGTCGGAGGTGCGGCGGCGCACCACCCGGTCCGCGGTGACCGGCGGCTCGACCAGCGAGGGCTGGTGCGAGATCCCGATCAGGGTGAAGGTGACCTGCGGTTCGCAGCGGTCCAGCCGGTAGGCGTGGGCGATGCCGAGCATGGCCGCCTCGACGTCCTCGGCGGCCTCGCCGCTGGCGAGCAGCAGTTCGCCGATGCGCAGTGTCAGGTCGAGGATGCGCGGGACGTTGCGGGCGGCGGAGGGGTGCAGTTCGCGCGGGGTCCGCTCGAAGGCCGGGCGCTCGGACATCGGGGTGCGCAGCAGGGTGCGCATCCGGTCCGGCCAGGGTGCCTCGCCGGGGGCGCCCGCCGTCAGGGTGGGGACGGCGATGCCCTCGGGCGGGGTGTAGCCGGCGGCCCGCCACTCCTCGGGGGTGAGGGTGTCCTCGGCGACCGAGCGCCGGCGGTAGACGGGAGCGCCCCCGACGTCGGCTCCGCCGGCGGCGCCCGCGGTCGCCGTGTCGGGCCGCCCGGTGCCCGGCGCCCCGGCCGGCTCCGGCTCCGGCTCGCCCGAGGGTTCCGGGTTCAGCAGGCCCTTGGTCTCCGGGTTCGGCGAGACCAGCGGGATCACGGTGGTGGGTTCGACGATCGGGGCGGGGTGGCCGAGCAGGCCCTCGGTGGGCGGCGCCTCGGAGGGGTGCAGCGGGCGTGCCTGTGGGGCCGGGCGCGGCTGCCGCGCCTGCCGGGCCGTTCTGCCGCCCCTGGCCCGCTTTCCTCCGCCCGGTCGGCCCCGCTTAGGCACTTCCCCGCTCCTTGCCGCCCCTGGTGGCGCCCCGTCGGCCAGGCCACCGTTCGATCTCCGGGGTCAACCTTGCCTGATCGAACTGCAGGACGCACATGTACGTCGCGGCGGGCGGCGGCGGCCGGGGGTGCCTACCCGGCGCGGTGGCGGCCGGGAACGGACCGGCCGGACCGGCGGGCGCGCGGCAGTTCGATCGCCACCGGGACCACCGGGACCAGCACGATACCGACCGGGATCGCCTCGATGTGGTCCCGGACGAAGGGGATCCGGCCGAGGAAGTAGCCCGGCACCCGTGACGCCGGCGCCTCGGAACACACCGCCGAGGACGTCGAGGACGCCCCGCTACAGCCCGTAGCGTTCGATGATCTCCTCGTGCCGGGCGGTGTCCGCGCCCGCCGCCTCGGCCAGGGCGAGCCAGGCCGGCGGGTGCGGCCAGTCCGCGGTGAGCCGGTGCAGCAGCGCGTCTGCCTCGGCGGCCCTGGCGGTGGGCGGCACCCCGACGGCGGCGTAGATGCCGGGCAGCACCGCGTCCTTCTCGGCCGGGTCGGTGATGCCGTACTGGTCCCCGCTGTAGGCCCAGACCGCGTAGCCGGCCTGCCCGAGCTCCTCGCGCAGCCGGGCCCAGGCCTCGTCGCCGGGCCAGCCGCCGTCCAGCCAGTAGGTGGTGTAGCCGGCCGGGTCGAGCAGCGTCAGCAGCCCGAACACCGGGCGGTGGTGGCGCCGCTCCTCCTCCGGGGCGTCCTCGCCGGGCGGTTCCTCCAGAGGGGCCGGGGCGAAGACCACCACGTCGCCGTGGTTGAGCGTCAGGTCGTCGCCGAGCACCGGCAGGATGCGGGCGGTGGCCGGGCCGGTGCGGACGGCTGGGAGGTCGGCGGTGCTGCCGTTGGTCCGGGTGGCCCGGACGGTGACCAGCTGCCACTCCTCGTCGACCGGGCCCTCGGGCTCGTCGAACTCGATGCCGATCAGCGCGCCGGCCGAGCGGACCGCCGCCCAGTCCCGGTTGACGGTCGCGGCGGTGACCAGGTGCCAGAGGTCGGGCTCCTGGAGGGTGCGGTGCCGCTGCTCGGCCGGGGTGTTCTCGGCGGGCAGCGCGTGCGCCAGGATCTCCTCGTAGTACCGCTGCGCGGCCGCGTGGTCGCCCAGCTCGGTGGCCGCGGCGGCGGCCAGCCGGCGGGTGTTGATCCGGTCCGCGTGCAGGGCCAGGATCGCCTCGCACTGCTCCAGCACCTCGGCCCAGCGGCCCTCCGCGGCGGCCCAGCGGGCCCGGACCCAGTGGCCGCCGGACGGGCTGGACGCGGCGAGCCGGTCCGCGAGCCGGCGGATGCCCTCGTCGTCCGCGGCCTCGATCAGGGCGCTGCCGAGCATGGCGGTCAGCTCCTCGCTCGCCGGGTCGGCGTCCAGCCGGTCCCAGAGCAGGTCGGCGGCGGCCCGGGAGTGGCCGAGGCCACCCAGCACCGCGGCCAGGTCGAGCGCCAGGGCGGTGGCACCGGCCGGCTCACCCCGGTAGCGCTCCAGGGCGACGGCGAGCAGGTCGGCGCCCCTCTCGTGGGGCACCCGCGCCTCGGCGAGGTACGCCGACAGCTCGGCCGGCGGGACGGGAAGCTCCGGGACGGGCAGCGTCTCGGCGTCCGCGCGCAGCCGCGCGAGCGACTCCGCGACGCCGTCGGTGCGGCGCAGCAGGGCGAGCTTGCGCTCACCGAACGCGGCCAGGGTGAGCGCGATCGTCCGGGCGCCGCGCCCGACGGCCAGCCGGCCGGCGGCCAGCAGCAGGTCGACGCAGGGGCGGTGGGAGCCGGTGCCGTCGAGGTAGCCGACCCAGCCGGCCAGCGCGGCGCCGAGTTCGGCGTCGTTCTCCCGGGCGCCGGCCGCGACCAGCAGATCGACCGTCGTCGTCCAGGACGCGCGGAGGTCGGCGTGGCGCTCGGCCTCCGCCAGGCCGGGCAGCAGGGCGAGCGCCTCGTCGGTGCGGCCGAGCGAGGCGAGCGCGCGGGCCCGCAGTACGGCGCCCCAGCGGCGGTCGCCGGCGTCGATCTCCCGCCCGCGGGCGCGCTCGGCCTGTTCGGCGGTGTCGAGCAGGGCCAGCACCTCCTCGTGCCGGCCGAGCAGGTGCAGGGTGCCGGCCCGGGAGTGGTGGAAGTGCAGCGAGAGCCGCTGGCCGGCGGACTGCATCCGGGCGGCGGCGGTGTCGAGGTGGCTGAGCGCCTCGGCGGGGCGGCCGTCGTCCTCCAGGGCGTCCGAGTACTCCCGGGAGAGGCAGTCGAAGCAGGCCCGGGCGGGCTCGATCCGCTCCAGCGTCTCGCTCAGCACGGCGAGCCGCTCGGGCACGTAGCCGGGGCCGTCGACCCGGGCGTGGCAGATCGCGAAGTCCTGCACCACGCAGACGGACTGCGGGCAGCCGGCCGTCTCCTCGCGGTGCGCGAACTCCAGCAGGTCGACCGCCTCGGGCAGGGCCTGTTCGCCTTGGTGGCGCTTGTTCAGCAGGTTCTGCATCCGCCAGTGCCGCAGGTAGACCTCCACCCAGGGCAGGCCGAGTGCCCGGGCGGCGGCGACCGCCTCCGGGTAGACGGCGTCGAGCTGGTCGTTGCGCCCCTCGTTGGCGTGGCCGGGGAGCTCGTAGATGGCGTCGGCCAGCCGCCGGTGGCCGGCCTCGGCCAGCTGCCGGTGGGTGTCGTGCACCCAGGCCCAGATGTCGGTGCTCATGCTGCTTGCGTCTCCCCCTGCGGGTGGTGCGCGGTGCTGGTGCGCGGTGTGGTGCCGGTGCTGGTGCGCCGTGCGCCGTGTGGTGTGTGGTGTGGTGCTGGTGCGCGCTGCTGGTGGTCACTCTGCCGACCACCGCTGACGATCCGTCCACGGTCCTGGACGGTGGCGGGCCCGGGGCCCGGTGGCCCGCTCGACGGGCCGTGTCGGGGCCCGGTCAGCCCCGGCCGGCAAAGCCGCCGGGGCTGTCCGGGACGGCGGGCAGACCGGCCGGCACGGCGGCGGTCAGCGCGGAGACCGCGGTGCCGATCCCGGCCAGGGCGCCGCCGAGGTCGCCGGTGGCGGAGCCGGCCGAGGCCGCCGCCATGATCACCTTGAGCGAGCGGAGCAGCCCGGCGGCGGTGGCGCTGCCGGTGTGCCCGCCGCGGTAGGCGGCGAGCAGGTCCTGGACGGCCGGGCAGGCCAGGTTGAGGTAGAGCCGCGCCTTCACCTCGCCGCCGGAGCGGGCGGTGAAGGCCCGGGCCAGCCGCAGCGCCGCGGACGGGATCCGGGCGTCCGCCTGGTCGTCCTCGATCCGGGCCTTCAGCTCGGCCTCGCGGTCGGGGACGAGGACGAGCGGCAGGCCGGGCGGGTCGAACCGGGCGGGGACGAGCTGCTCGCCGGGGTCGGCCAGGGCGCCGGCCAGCCAGGCGGTCTCCTCGGCCGGCAGCGGTCGCTCCGGGTCGCGGAACAGCTCGCGGTTGCCGCTCTCACTGCCCAGTTCGACGATCCGGCAGTCGCGCAGCCCGGCGTAGCGGCGCAGGAAGGGCAGGACGGCGTAGCGGTCGCCGCGGGCGATCGGCACCTGCATCGCCCGGTACAGCATCTCCTCGAAGCCGCCGCCGCTGCCGAGCGCGACGTGCACCGCGCCGCCGCCGGCGGCCCGCAGCGCACCCGCCGTCAGGTCGCCCTGGGAGGTGGGCACCGGGACGTCGTCGGCGAGCAGGGTGAAGAGCCGGTCGTCGCAGAGCGCGGCGCCGAGCAGGTCCTGGCCGTGCCGGGCGAGGATGCGGCGCCAGACGGCGGGGCGCAGCCGGGCGGTCTCGTAGAGACCCTCGACCACGGCGTCGGCGAGGGCCTGCTGGAGCGCGCGGTAGTGCTCGTCGCGCTGGAGGTCCTCGCGGCTGGCGGTGGGGGTGAGCCGGCTGGACTCGACCACGCCGCCGATGAACCCGGCCCAGCCGGGCAGCAGGTCGCGGGCGTCCTCGGCGAGCAGCATGCCGCGCAGGTAGACCGCGAGGTCGCGGTTGTCGCTGCTGCCGTAGGTGCCGCCGTCCTGGACCCAGAGCAGGCCGACCGCGTCGCTGCCGCCCTCGACGGGCTGCACCGGAAAGGCGGTGAGCGGCTCGAAGCGGCGGCCGAAGGCGCCGGCGAACCGCATCCGGGCGGCGTGCTGGTCCCCCTCGACGCTCTGCCGCCAGGGCACCGGGACGGCGTTGACGGGCTGCTCGTCGTCGCCGACGAAGACCGGGATCGGCAGCAGCACGCAGTAGCGGCCGAGCACCTCGCGCAGCGCGTGCTCGTCGGCGAGGTGGGCGTGTTCGGTCTTCAGGGAGAGCTCGACCAGGGTGCCGGGGGTCGGCCGGGCGGGCACCCGCTCGACGCTGTACTGCTCGCCGCCGAAGCTGCGGTAGCGGTGGCCGAGCAGCGGCTCGCGGTGCGAGGTGGTGGTGACGGTGACCTCGTCGGCCACCGAGAAGGCGGAGAGGAAGCCGAGCCCGAAGGCGCCGATGAGCTCCTGGTTGCCGGTGAGGTCGCGCAGCATCCGGGTGTAGCCGGTGCCGACGGTGGCCAGGAAGGCGTGGATCTCCGGCTCGGTGAGGCCCGCGCCGGTGTCCTCGATGCCGACGGTGCGCCGGTCGGCGTCGGCGCGTACCCGGATCAGCGGGCGGTGGACGCCGTCCGGGTCCTCCAGCAGCCGCCGGGTGTGCGAGTCGTGGGCGTTCTGGACGAGTTCGCGCAGGGCCACCAGCGGGGTGGAGTAGAGGTGGGTGGCGAGGACGTTCACCAGTCCGCCGAGGTCGACCTCGGTCGTACGCAGTTCCTCGGCGGGCGTGAGACCCTCCTGCCCGCCGGCGGGAGAGGAGGAAGGGTCGGGCGGGAGACCATCAGACATGGATCCTCAGTGTGCCAGTGCGACTATCCGGCGACCATTTCTTTCTGGTGCCGGGGGTCCGGTCAACCCCGCTTTGACGGTGTCGTCCTGCCGACGCCGCCGTCCGGGTCACCCAACCCGTCTTCCTTCGAGGGAACTTGACCGTGCCCGGGTGGCCTTCGCCGGCATCGTCCGCCCTCCCGGTTCGTCTCCCGCATGACACCATCGGGCGAATCGCCACCCATTCGGTGGAGTTCGTCCACGGTGCTGGTGAATGCTTTTCGTGCGACGTCAGGAACCGGCGCTTCGGGGCGGCCACCCCGGGACGCGCCACTTTTCGCACTCCACTCCCAGGGA
The DNA here is from genome assembly GCF_040655255.1 of Kitasatospora sp. NPDC050463. Taxonomy (NCBI): domain Bacteria; kingdom Bacillati; phylum Actinomycetota; class Actinomycetes; order Kitasatosporales; family Streptomycetaceae; genus Kitasatospora; species Kitasatospora sp. NPDC050463. The sequence continues at coordinate 3,381 of NZ_JBFAJO010000095.1, read as the reverse complement.
GACCACCGTGTCCCGTATCCGCGCAGCCGCCGCCGTCACCGCCCTCGGGGCGTTCCTCCTCGTCGGGGTCGGTGCCGCCACCGCGCACGCCGACAACGGCGCCGGTGCCGGTCAGCACTCCAACAGCAGCATCGTGAACAACACCGGCTCCAACAACGTGATCGGCAACGTCCACGGCAACGTGGTCAACACCCAGCAGACGGCCACCGGCTCGGGCGCGAGCAACCAGAACAACGGCCTCGCCGTCACCGGCAACGCCGGCAGCATCGGTGCCCTCCAGGGCAACGGTAACCTCGCGGCCGACGTCCACCCGCACATCGTCTTCTAGCACCGGCTCCTGCTCGCCGCAGGGCGTTCGCGGTCCGCCGGGAGTCGCCGCGGGCCCGCGAACGCCGGGCCGGGGGGGCCCCCCCCCCCCCCCCCGGGGGGGGGCCCCCCCCCCCCCCCCCCCGCGCCCGGGGGGGCGGGCGGGGGCG
>NZ_JBFAJO010000095.1:0-2895 GCF_040655255.1 Kitasatospora sp. NPDC050463 | reverse complement strand
CGCTCGGGTCCGCCGGGGTGGCCCTGGTCAGCGACTGCTCCACGGCGGCCTTGGCCTGCCAGGCCGGGCTGTTCATGCGGGGGCGGGCACCCGGCCGTCGTCAGTGCCGCGGCACTAGGCCGGCTCGGCCAGGCCCAGCACGGCCCGGCCGAGCCGGCGCAGACAGTCCCCGAGGTCCGGCCGGTCGCTGTACGGGCGGTTCCGCACGCCGTCGTTGACCAGCGCGAACAGGGCGTGCACCCGGATCCTGGCCTCGGCCGCGTCGTACTCGGGGCGGACCTGTCGGAGCAGCTCGACCCAGGTCCGCAGGAAGTCCCGGCGGAAGTCCACCGCGGCCCGCCGGTCCGGCGCGGCCAGCCGCTCGGTCTCGCTCAGCATCGCGCCCAGGTAGTCGCTGTTGCGCCGGGCGAAGCCCACGTAGGCGGCCAGCGCGGCCTCCAGGGCCGGCCTTGGGCCGGCGGCGACGGCGATCGCCCCCTCCACCTCGTGCCAGAGCCGCTCCCGGCTGCGCACCAGCGAGGCGGCCAGCAACTGGGCCTTGCTGTCGAAGTGCCGGTAGACGCTCGGCCCCGAGATGCCCACGGCGGCGCCGAGTTGGTCGGTGCTGACGTTGTCGAACCCGCGCCGGTGGAACAACCGCACCGCCGCCGCGAGCAGTTCCTCCCGGCGGGGCTGCGGCCGTGACGGCGCAGCGGCGGGGTGGTCCTGCGGGTCGGGGCAGGTGCCGACCAGCGGTACCGCCAGGATCGCCGCGACGAGCTCGCGGAGCAGTCGCTCGGCCCGGCGCGGCTGCGGCAGCGCCGACTGGTAGGACAGCCCGGCACCGGCCGAGAGCGCCGACCAGCAGAGCAACGCGGCGTCGGCGGCGTCGAGTTCCGGGCGCTCGGCGCGGAGCACCGCGGCCATCAGCGCCGCGTCCGAGCGCAGCTCGCGGCGCAGTGCGGCCCGCCGGGCGGGCGGCAGCAGCCGGGCGTCGCGCTGCACCAGCGTGCCGAGCGGGCGGTGCCCGACCGCGACGGCGGCCACGGTGGCACCGACGGCCGCCGTGGTCGAGGCCTCGCGCAGCCCGCCGGCCAGCGCGTCCAGCCCCGATCGGAGGGTGCGGTCCAGCAGTTCGGGCTTGCCCCGGAAGTGCCGGTAGAGGGCCGGCGCGGTGATGCCGACCCCGGCGGCGACCTCCGTCATCGAGACCTGGTGGTACCCGCTGCGGTGGAAGCGCTCGGCGGCCACGGCGATGATCTGCGCCTGCCGGGACCGCGCGGGCGGCCGTCGATCCACCATGCCGCCGCTCCCTCGCCCTTGCCCGCCGGGGTGCCGACCACCGGGTCGGCGGGGCTGCCGCCCGCACTGCCGCCCGTAGGTTAGCAAGGATTCACTTGTGGCGGCCCTGAGCCTGCGACACCGGGCTCGGTCACGGTACGGACACCGCCGCGTCGACCCTGGACAGTCGAAGCTACCCGGGATTAACTTGTGGGGCGATCAGCTGTACACCGGCCCGCAGCCGCCCGGCCGCGGCGCAGGCGTGCCGGTCCGCACCGCCCGGCACCACCGAAGGGAGCGCCGTCGTGCGCCGCACCGTGTTCACCGAGGACCACGAGGCCTTCCGGGAGACCATCCGGGACTTCATCGCCCACGAGGTCGTCCCCGTCTACGAGAGCTGGGAGGCCGAGGGCCACCCGCCGCGCGACTTCTACCGTCAGCTCGGCGCGCTCGGCGTCTTCGGCATCGAGGTCCCGGAGGAGTACGGCGGCGCGGGCGAGAGCGGCTTCAAGTACCAGGCGGTCGTCGCCGAGGAGACCGCCCGGGCGGGTGTCAGTTTCGGTTCCTCCGGCGTGCACACCGGCCTGGTGCTGCCGTACCTGCTGGAGTACGCCGACGAGGAGCAGAAGCGGCGCTGGCTGCCGGGCTTCGTCTCCGGCGACATCATGACCGCCATCGCGATGACCGAGCCGGGCGCCGGCTCCGACCTCGCGGGCATCACCACCACCGCCCGGCTCTCCGAGGACGGCACCCACTACGTCCTGAACGGCGCCAAGACCTTCATCACCGGCGGCGTGCTCGCCGACCTCGTCCTGGTGGTCTGCCGCACCGCGCCGTACGACCCGCAGAACCGCCGGGCCGGCCTCTCCATCCTCTGTGTGGACACCGCCTCCGCGGGCTACACCGTCGGCCGCAAGCTGCAGAAGATCGGCCTGCGCACGTCCGACACCGCCGAGCTGGCGTTCAGTGACGTCAAGGTGCCGGTGGAGAACCTGCTCGGCGAGGAGGGCAAGGCCTTCTCCTACCTGACCCACAACCTGGTGCAGGAGCGGCTGGCGATCGCGGTCGGCGCCTACGCGGCCTCCGCGGCGGCGGTGCGGTTCGCGCTCCAGTACGTCAAGGAGCGCAAGGTGTTCGGCCAGGCGGTCGCCGAGTTCCAGAACACCAAGTTCACGCTGGCCGACTGCGAGGCCCAGGTGGTGGCCCAGCAGTCGATGGTCGACCGCGCGCTGGAGCTCTACCAGAACGGGGAGCTGACGGTCGCGGACGCGGCGGCGACGAAGCTGTTCTGCACCGAGTCGGCCTCCGGCGTGATCGACAAGTGCCTCCAGCTGCACGGTGGTTACGGCTACATCCTGGAGTACCCGATCGCCCGCCTCTACACCGACAACCGGGTGTTCCGGATCTACGGCGGCACCAGCGAGGTCATGCGCAGCATCGTCGCGAAGTCGCTCGGCCTGTAGCGGACGCCCTACGGGAAGCCCCGCCTCTCAGGCGCCCCCGGCCCCGGGCCGTCATCGCCGGGAGCGCCGGGAGCGCCGGGAGCGCCGGGAGCGCCGGGAGCGCCGGGAGCGCCGGGAGCGCCGGGAGCGCCGGGAGCGCCGGCGGGCCGCACCCCCATGGCGGCCCGCCGGC
>NZ_JBFAJO010000094.1:0-26715 GCF_040655255.1 Kitasatospora sp. NPDC050463 | reverse complement strand
ACCCCAAGCCGTTCACCTGGACCAAGACCGCCGATGAGATCCTCGACTCCCTCGCCCGCTTCTGCCGACGGATCTCCGGCGCAGGACACTAGGCGTCCAGCCGGTAGGCCGATCCGGACGCACCGCCGGACCATTGGCGTGGACGGGGCAGGAGGGTGCAAGGTGTCACTTATGTCCGAACGCCGCGACCGCCGCCGTCTTCACGCCCGTGCCCGCGCTCTCGGCGTACCCATCGAGCAGGCCCGACGCCGGAGCTCCCTCCCACGGCCCGCGCCGCCGGCCGTGGAGCGCGCGTGGCCGCGTACCGCCGTGCCTGACCGGGACGAAACCCCTGCCGCGCTCCGGACGCTGCCTCCGGCGCCGGTGGTGTGCTGCACCGTCTCCCGCGACCGGCGCGTCACCGACGGCGGGACCGTGGTCTTCCTGACCCTCCACACGCCCGACTGCCCGATCTGGTCCGCCCGCTGACAGCAGGGCCTGAACCGGACCGGCGCCGCAACGCGGTGATCGGCCGGCGCGCCGACCCACCAGGGGCGGACCTGGTCTGGGTGGCCGCGGAGGTCATCCACGACAGCGGATGCGACCAACCAGGACTCCACGCCCCCGCCCGTCCAGGACGGAGGCGTCGACCTGGGAGACGGTCAGGGCTCGTTTTTGCTGGTCATCGCTGCGCGGATGGCGCGGGCGCGTTCCGCCAGGGCCGGGAGGTCGATGGTGGTTTCGGTGGCCTTGACGTCAGTGACGCTGCCGAGGGTGGTTCCGTCCGACCAGGCACAGGCGACATTGAGGTCGCTGCCCGTCCCGGTTGCCGCGCACTTCATGAAGCCGCCGAGGGGGCCGGGCGGGACGACGGTGTAGCCGACGCGCTGCGGTTCCCCCGCCGGTACGGGGTCGTCAACGGGATCGGGGCCGCCGAGGAGGGAGTCGATCTCGCGGACGGGCCGTTGGAAGGAGCCGCTCGCTCCGACGACCACCAGACTCGCGTCCGCCGCGCCGGGTGTGCGGTAGGCGACGACGAAGTGGTCGTGGACGCGGATCAGGCCGGGTTTGTCGGGGAAGATGCGGGCGTCCTCGTCCGCGAGGGCCCGGGTGGCCTCGGGGTCGAGGGTGAGGTCGCCGATGCTCTGCTGGGCCGTGAGTTTGAACCGGTCCGGCTCGTCGGGGCCGAGGACGACGAAGAGGGTGCCCGCGACTCCGACGGCAGCAGCGGTGGCGGCTGCGGTGACTACAGTTCGCCGTGACATCCGTCGGTACCAGGGCAGAGGGGTGTTGTCCGGTTCGGCCCAGCGTGACCGCAGGCGGTCAGCGGCGGTCTCGGGCTCATTGGGGGCCGTTGCGGCTTCCTGGGCGCCGGGCTCGGGCTTGGTGCGGGTCATGGGGTGCTCGCTTGGGTGTTCGAGGGGTGGTCGGGAGAAGGGGTGTGCCCCGGGTTGCTCGGAGCACACCCCTCGGTGTGGGTGCTACATCATCTGCTGTGCAGTGAGGTGGTCAGCGTCAGGGGGTGCGCTCGGGGCTGAGCGTCCACTGCTGGTTGAGTTGGACGCTCGGGCAGTTCCAGATGCCGAGACGGGTTCCCTGGTCGGTTGCCCCGCCGGGCAGTTCGAGGCATCGGCCGGCGGGGTTGTCCGCGTCGATGGTCGCGGGCAGGTAGATGCGGCCGTCGGGGCGTATGGCCCATTTCTGGCCGTTCTTTCCCTCACAGCGGGTGAGGATCACCGCGGTGCCGTCCCCCAGGGCGTCGTCCTTGGTGGAGACGCAGTAGCTGCCGGCGCGGATGGTGCCGTCGGTGGCGATGTTGAATCGCTGGTTGGCGGTGTTCCAGCAGCCCCAGATGGCGAGCGTGGCACCGTCCCCGGGGCCGCCCACGGCGTCCATGCACTGCCAGCTGGTGGTGTTGGGGTGGATGGCGAAGCTCGCGTCCGTGTAGCCAGCATTCTGGCGATCGCCGAGCCCGTCGACCTTCCCGGTGGCGCCGGTGCTGCTCAGACCGGGGAAGACCGTGATGGCGTTGTCGGTCCCGACGGCCCAGAGTGAGACGTTGTCGCTCTGGTCGCTCTTGTAGAGGACCGCCGCGCCGATACGGGGGTAGGTGCTCTGGGGCAGCGGGGTGGTGTCGATCCTGATGCCCTGGTCGGGCTTGGTGAGGGCGGAGTAGTCGACGGTTCCGGTGGCAGTGAAGCCGAGGGGGTAGGCGTAGATGTGGCCGTCGGTCCGGTTGCGGGCCCAGAGGGTGGGCTGGTTCTTGTCCGTCTTGGCTACGGGATCGGTCGTGACGCCGTTCGCGGCACCGGGGTTGATGAGTTCGAGGTCGTTCCAGCTGCCCGAGGCGGTGGGGATGAGTGTCGCGCTGCTGAGGAGGTTGCCGGCGGGGGTGAAGATGTAGAGGTTGTTGTTCTCCAGCGTCATGATGGACGTCTGGGTAGTGAAGACGGTCTTCGTCGGGTCACCGATCTTGGGGCCCACGGCCTCGCCCTTGGGGGTGCCGAACGCGATGACCTGGGAGACGGTGCTCCAGTCGGTGGCGTTGTACCCGTCGCAGGTCGTGGTGGTGCCGTAGATCTTGCACGTGGTGGGGCGGGTCGGTGTCAGGGGCTGGCTCTGGTCGAAGTGGCCGGTGCCGTCGTTGGGGATCACGTAGAGCGTGTTCTTCAGCTCGGCCGCGGTGCCCGTGTAGTGCGCGATGATCTGGTCGACGGGTTGCCCGGCGGTGAGGCTGCCGTGGTGGCTGAGCTGGTAGTCGGCCCAGGTGGCGCCGTAGGTGAGGTTGCCGGGCGCGGCGGCGGCCGGAGCGACCGCGGTGGAGGCGCCGGGGTCGGTGGTGCCACCGATGATCCGCAGGTCGCCGTTCTTGTCGGCGAGGACGAGGTCGGCCTTCTGGTCGTTGTCGATGTCACCGAAGAGGGGCTGGGTGCCGGGCTTCCAGGGCACGTAGAAGTTATAGACGGCCGGCTGGCTGTAGTTGCCGGCGTTGTCCATGGCCCAGGCGTAGAGGGTGTTGGTGCCCCACTGGTGGGGGGTGTAGGTGTAGGGATCGCCACCCGGTCGCCAGGTGCTGGAGTCGCACTTCCAGCCGACGACCGGGGTCGGGTCGGTGCTCACGCGCACGCAGGCGATACCGGAGGCCTGCAGGCCGGCACCGGGTGCGGGGTCCTCGGCGTTCAGGCTGAAGACGCCCCCGTCGCCCATGTACTTGGCCGGGCTGGGGTTGGGAGTACCCGAGGGCGGGAAGTCGCTGGAACTGATGCTGATGCGGGGGTTGGTCCTGTCGACACGGAAGTAGCACCAGGCACTGCTGGGCGAGGTGAGGAGGTCGTCGGTCGCGCGGGCGAGCCAGCCGTATTGGTGACCGTCGGACAACGACCCGACGCTCTTCATCGGGCCGGGGTCGTTGTAGCTGCGGCCCCAGTCGCCGGGTGTCGCGCTGAAGTTCGGGTCGTTGTCGTCCCACATCTGGTAGCCGGTGTAGAGGTTCTGACCGGTGGGCGACCAGCTGTTGGCGGTGAGGTAGATGTTCTGGTTGCTGTTGACCCAGCCGGGGTTGTCCCAGGGGTTCGGGCCGTTGCTGGTGCAGGCGGCCTGGCTGTTGTCGCTCGCGAAGCCCGGCGTCGGGCTGGTTCGCGGGTACCAGATGGTGGGGGTGATGTCGTAGGTCGTCGTGACGGTGGGGTTGCTGGCGATGTAGTGGCGGTAGAGCTTGTTCCATTCGGTGTCGCTGGGGGCGATGCCGATGGTCCAGGTGGGCCATGTGCCGGCGGCTGCCTGCTTCATGATGCTCGTGACGTCGACGGCCATCGGGCCGGTACCGGTGATCGGCTGGCCACCGACGTAGGTGCAGCCGCTCATGACCTGGTTGCCGTTGTCGCCGCACGGCTGCTTGTACCAGTTGGTGGACCCGTCGATACCGGTGGGGGCCCAGTAGACGCCGAGGTTGGTGGGGGTACCCAGACTGGCGGCACCGGAGACCTGGGCGTTGAGGGTGGAGGTGAAGAGCGTCGGCGGCGCCTCGGCACCTTGGGGGATCGTGTAGATGGCCGGGTTGACGTTGAACTGGAAGTAGGCGCGTTGGCGGCCTTCGTCACCGCAGTCCTGGCTGGGGATGGAGCTGTGGTAGCCGCAGAAGCCGGTGGCGAGGTTGGACTTGGTGTTCCAGTTCTTCGCGTCCTTGTGGTTCTCCTGGACCTCGACCGAGCTTGCGGTGTAGCTGGTGACGGCGGTGAGCGTCGGGTCGAGGTACCACGGGCCGGTGCCGGAGGCGAGGGCCTGGGGGTCGGGTGTCAGCTCGATCGCCCCGCCCGTGACCTTGCTCCCGATCGAGGCGACGTTGGCGCCGTCGCCCGGCGCCTCGGCCGTCGAGGGTGCAGCCGCGACGGGGGCGGGCACCGAGTCGGAGGCCGGAGCCGCCGCGGAGAAGGATGCCAGCTTGACCTGCGCGGGAGCACTCGGCGACGCGGTGGGCGCAGGTGTGGAGGAATCCCACTGCAGCGGGGCTGGTGAGCGGAATCGCAGGCTGCCGTTGTCGTCCGTGACGTCGATTCGGCCCTTGTCGTCCGAAGTGACCGTCAGGCCCTGGGCGGCAATAGGGAAGCGCAGGGTCTTCAGTGCCGGGTTGGCGGCCGCTTCGGGTGTCCGGACGACGATCACGTCGCGCCAGCCGCCGACCGGCAGGGCGGTCACCTGGAGGTCGATGCCGGGAAGGACGTTCGCGTAGGTGGCCGTATCCCCGTTCAGAGCCGGTTTAGGCAGCGTGAAGGGTGCGCCGACGGACAGCTTCTTGCCGTCAGGAGTCGCAACGGTGGCCATCGGAGCACTACCGCCGCCGGAAAGCGTGAGCGCGGTGCTCGCGACAGCGGGGCTGACGGTTCCGTCGGAGTTCTGACGCAGAGTGGAGTCGAGCTCTGCCCAACCACTGTCACGCTTCACCCGGACCGGGAGGGCGTTGTCCGTGGTCGTCAGCGTGCCGTTCGGATTGGCGATCGTCTTCGACGCCTCGTTCGTCAGGACATCGACGATGACCGGCTTGCCTGTGGACTTCGCCTTGGATACCGAGTCGAGCATCGCCTGCTGCAGAGGCGTGCGGGACGGAGCCGGCGAGGACGGGACGAGCGGCTTCACGCCGCCTGCTGGTCCGTGCGTCGGCGTGGTGGCGGGTTCCGCGGCCAGCGCGCTCGGAGCGACGAGCAGCCCGAGGCTCAGGGCGCACCCGGTTCCGAGCGCGGCCAGGCGCAGAGCGCGCTTGCGTATCGGCGGTGGTGATGGTGTGTTCGTGATTGCCCGTGGCGTGGTGGACATGGCTCTTCTGTAGATCCCTCCCGCTTGGCAGACGCTGGTGGCCGTCTGCGTTCGAATGGGAACGATGTGGCCTGACCTGGCGATCGGTCAAACCAGTTACCAACTCGCCTGGACATGTCCGGATAACCACCGGATCACAAAGTCAAGACTTCGCAAACATCTCATCCACGAATCGAACAAGCTGGCGCTGTGTTCGATTCTTCACTTATCGTCACATCGACCATGGGCACAGCTGTGTCATTTTGAGGTCATGTCAACTGCCTACGAGGAGAAGTGACGATGGTTTGGTCTGCCCGTAAACGGGCTTGGAGATCACCAGGAGGCCGGTGGCGGTCACCCGTGGTGGCCGCAGTGGTCGCCCTGGCGATGACCGGAGTGACCGCACCCCCGGCGCTGGCGTGGACCTACCCCACGCCGAAGGGGAAGGTCTGGACTCCACCGCACACGCCGCTGGGCAGCGAGAGTGTCTCGGTCACGGGACACGATGCCCGGACAACGGCGCCCGCGCCCGCAGTCAAGGCCCCCGCCTGGAAGCCGGAGCCGACCCCACCGTTGGTAACCGGCACCGCGACAGTGACCCTGGGCGCCGACAGTCCCGAGGCCCAGGCCGCCCGCAGGGCCACTGGTGGAGCCTCACCGGCCTCCGGCGGTGCGACCGGATCGAAGGCGGGCGCCCTGGCCGTAAAGGTCGCCCCCGGCACCAGTCCTGGTGAGAGCGCGCACGCGGTCACGGTCCAGGTGACCGGGCAGGACAAGGGCAAGGCCGCCGGGGTCACCGGTCCGCTCATCGCCCTAACCGACGCCGAAGCGCCCGCTACCGCCAAGGGCCGCGCGGCGAGCGTCACCCTGGACCTGAAGGCACTGCAGGCGGCGGGGTGGCCCGACCGCGCCGCCCTCGTCGCCCTGCCGACGTGTGTGCTGACCACGCCGGACCGGCCCGAATGCCGCACCCAGACCCCGGTGCAGGCGAAAGCCGACGGACGGGGCGAGGTCACCACCGAGGTCACCCTGCCCCCCAGGACAGCCTCCCCGCAGGGTGAGGGCGGTGTGGTGAAGGCGTCCTTCACCACTTCAGCGGCGCCCGCCCTGTCGGCTGCCACCAGTAGTAGCGGTGACAGTGGCGGGTCGGTCGTGCTCGCCGCGGCGCCTTCACCGTCCGGCGCCCTGGGCAGCTACACCGCAACCACCCTGACCCCGTCGTCGGCCTGGACCTCCGGCTCGAACGCGGGCAACTTCACCTACAGCTACCCGATCCAGGTCCCGCCCTCCCTCGGCGGTACGGCCCCACAGGTGGCACTGGGCTACAACTCGGCCGACGTGGACGGCAAGACCTCCTCGACGAACGCGCAGCCCTCATGGGTCGGCGACGGCTGGGGCTACGAGCCCGGCTTCGTCGAACGCTCTTACAAGTCCTGCGACAAGGCGGGCATCACCGGCTCCGCCGACCAGTGCTGGGGCGGCCAGAACGCCACCCTCTCCCTGGGCGGTCACTCGGGCAGGATGGTGCGCGATGACGCCAGCGGCGTCTGGCACCTGGAAAGCGACGACGGCTCGAAGGTCGAGCAGCTCACCGGCGCGCCGAAGGGCGCGGGTGACGTCGCCTACCAGGGCATGGAGTACTGGCGGATCACCACACCGGACGGAGTCCAGTACTACTTCGGCCTCAACCACCTGCCGGGCGGCGACGCCTCGGACCCTGCCGCGAACTCCGTCCTCACCGCACCCGTGTACTCGCCCAACAGCGGCGACCCCTGCTACAACGCGGGCACCGGGAACAACTCCTGGTGTCAGATGGCCTGGCGCTGGCAGCTCGACTACGTCGTCGACCCACACGGCAACCTGACCACGTACAAGTACGTGACCGAGGGCAACAAGTACAAGCGCGGCAGCGTGCAGAACGGCGGCAACGGCACTCTCACTGACTACCAGCGGGCCGGGTTCGTCAAGGAGATCGCCTACGGCCAGCGCCTCGACGAGCAGAAGGCGGCCAAGGGCAGTGCCAACCCGGCGGCGAAGGTCCTCTTCACCGTTGCTGAACGCTGCATACCCGACGGTGCGAACGACTGCTCCGAAAGCAAGCGCGCGACCAACGCCGGCGCATGGCCGGACACACCGGTCGACCAAATCTGCACTGACGCGACCTGCGCCAACGTCGCACCGACGTTCTTCACCACGAAGCGCCTGACCGCGATCACCACCCAGGTCCTGGTCAACTCCGCCTACCGCACCGTCGACACCTGGAACCTCAACCAGCAGCTCGCCGACCCCGGAGACGGCACCAAGCGCCTCCTGCAGCTCGACTCGCTCCAGCGCGTACCGAGCAACGGCCAGGCGGAGATCACGAACCTCCCTCCGGTGCAGTTCCAGTACAAGATGCGGGCCAACCGCGTCGACGGCCTCGTCCCCGCCTCGCCGATGTTCATGCGCCCGCGCATCCAGAGCATCACCACCGAGATGGGCGGGAGCATCAACGTCTACTACACCGACCCCGAATGCTCCCGCGTCAACAACCACATGCCCGCCTCCGAGGACCACAACTCGATGGCCTGCATACCCGTCAAGTGGTACCTGCCTGGGCAGTCCTCCACCACTCCGGTCAACGACTGGTTCGACAAGCCCCTCGTGAAACGGGTCGTCGAGCAGGACCTCGTCAGCACCCCCAACGTCTCCAAGACCACCGAATACACCTACGGCGGCGGCGCCGCCTGGCACCGCAACGACGCCGAGCTCACCGACCCCAAGACCCGCACCTGGGACGGCTTCCGCGGCTACCAGTCGGTGACCACCACCACCGGCGACGGGTCCACCACCGAGGCCCCCAAGACCCAACAGAAGGTCACCTACCTGCGCGGCATGGTCGGCGACTACCTGGCCAACGGCGCCCTGCGCACCGTCCCCGACGTCGCCAGCCCCCTGGGCGGCACCGTCCCCGACAGCGCCCAGCTGAGCGGACGCGTCGTCGCCACCGAAACCTTCGACCAAGCCGGCGGCACAGTCACTTCCATCTCCGGAAACACCTACAACGGCCAGACGGTCTCCGCGACCCATGCCCAGACTGCCGGCGCACCAAAGATTTATGCCTGGCTGCCGGACTCCGAGACGACGGCCATCACAAAGGCCAAACTCGCCAACGGCACCTGGCGCACCAGCACCGCGGTCACGACCACGGAGCCCGCCAACGGAAACCGCGTCATCAAGGTCGACGACAAGGGAGACGGCACCGCCGCCACCCCGGAGACCTGCACCACCACCGGCTACGCGGCGAGCGACAACGCGCAACTGCTCACCCTGGCCTCGGAGTCGACCACCTTCCAGGGAGCCTGCTCCGGTAAACCAACGGCCGGCAACACTCTGTCCAGTGGCCGCACGCTCTACGACGGCAAGCCCTTCGGTCAGGCCGGGACGGCTGGCGACCCGACCGGCAACCAGGTCCTTGACCGCTTCGACCAGGCTGGCAGCGCCGTCTATGCCCACGTCGGCACCGCAACATTCGACGCCTACGGACGCAGCCTGACGACTGCCACCACTGATGGCTCCACCTACAACAGCGCGGGCGCTCAGATCAGCGGCGCCTCAGTCACGCCGGCGGTGAGCACGACTGCACTCACCCCCGCCACCGGCACCCTTCCGACGCAGGTGCGGGCTACCGGCCCCATGGGATCGGCCTGGTCCACCACGACCACCGTCGATCCGGCCCGCGGGTCCGCATTGACCAGCACCGACCCCAACGGCCGAGTGATTACCGGGCAGTACGATGCCCTCGGTCGACTCACCGCCGTCTGGGCGCCGGACCGGCCAACCAACAAGCTCCCGAGCCGGAAGTTCACCTACTCTCTGCGGGGTACAGCGGGGCCGTCCAGTGTCACGACCGAGTCGCTCAATGACGACGCGGCCACGTACACCGTCAACGTCGACCTCTTTGACGGCCTGGGTCGCCCCCGCCAGTCCCAGCACACCAGCGCAGCGAAGCCCACCGGACGCCTGATCACCGACACGACCTACGACACGCACGGCTGGGTGATCAAAACCTCTTCCCCGTACTACGAGAAGAGCTCCTTCCCCGGCGAGTCGATCTTCGTCCCCCAGGGTGACGGCCAGGTACCGGGCCAGACCTGGAACAGCTACGACGGCAACGGGCGCGCGGTGCGGGCGGAGTTCCGCTCCTACGGCAACCTCCAGTGGGCGACCACCATCGCGTATCCGGGTGCTGACCGGACCGACATCACCCCGCCCACCGGTGAAATGGCGGCCTCGGCGGTCACTGACGCATGGGGGCGCACCACCGCCTTCTGGCAGTACCGCACCCCGACCGCGACCGGCAACAGCGCCGACGCTGACGTGACCACCTACGCCTACACACTGGCCGGTCTGTTGGCCGCTCACACGGACAGCAGCGGCAACACGTGGGGTTCGACCTACGACCTCCGCGGACGGCAGGTTTCCGCGTCCGATCCGGATACCGGTGTGACTCAGACGTTCTACGACGTCAACTCGCGTGTCGACCACACCATCGACGCCAAGGGCAACACCTTGGCCTACAGCTACGACCTGCTCGGCCGTAAGACCGGCATGTTCAGCGGCAGTGTGGCGCCGGCGAACCAGCTGGCGGCGTGGACCTACGACACCCTAGCCAAGGGCCAGCCCACCTCCTCCACCCGCTATATCGGCGGCAGCAGTGGCGCGGGCTACACCAAGGCCATCACCGGATACGACACCGCCTACCGGCCGCTCGGCACCTCCATCACCATCCCCTCCGCCGAAGGGGCACTCGCCGGCACCTACACCACGACCAACACCTACAGCCCCGTCCTCGGCGCGCTGACCGAGACCGACATCCCCGCGGCGGGCGGACTCCCGGCCGAATCAATCACCTACGCCAACACCATCACCGGCCTGCTCTACGCATCCGCCAGCCTCGACCAGGCCATCGTTGCCCAGGCCGACTACGACGCCCTCGCCCGGCCCGTCCGAACAACAGTCGGCGACTACGGCACCCAGGTCGTCTCCACCCAGCAGTACGACTGGGCCACCGGAAGGGTCATCAACTCCTTCCTCGACCGCCAGATCGGAACCGTCTCCACCGACCAGACCACCTACACATACACACCGTCCGGCCGGATCACCTCGGCCACCGACATCCAGGACGCCTCCGCAACCGACACCCAGTGCTTCACCTATGACCACCTGGGCCGGCTGACCAACGCCTGGACCGACACCGGCGGCACCTTCACCACCGCCGACTGGACCGACACAACCGGCGTCGTCCACGGCACCGGAAGCTCCACCACCGTTCCCGGCATCGGCGGCTGCACGAACACCAACGGCCCGGCCACCGTCAGCCCCGGCGGACGAACCGTCGGCGGCCCAGCGCCCTACTGGAACACCTACAGCTACGACGCGACCGGCAACCGAACCGGCCTCGTCCACCACGACATCACCGGCAACAGCCTCAACGACACCACCACCACCCAGACCTTCGGAGCCACCAAGAGCCGCAACACCCCCACCACCGCCCCCAACACCGGCGGCGGAACCGGCGGACCCCACGCCCTGCTCACCTCCACCACCCGCAGCCCCGCAGGCACCAAGGCAACCAGCTACCAGTACGACGCCGTGGGCAGCACCACTGCGATCACCGACACCAGCGGCACAGCAACACTCGCCTGGACCGGTGAAGGCAAGCTCGACTCCCTCACCTCGACCGGGACTGCCGGAACCACGAGCTACCTCTACGACGCGGACGGCAACCAGCTCATCCGCCGAAACCCCGGCAAAACCACCCTCAACCTGCCCACCGACGAACTCACCCTCGACACCGCCACCGGCAACCTGACCAACACACGTTCCATTGCCGCAGGAGGCGGCCTCACCTACACCCGAGTCACCGCCCCGATCGGCGGAGGCGCGGTCCAGATCCAGGCCGGCGACCCGCACGGCACCAACGGCGTCCAGATCAACACCAACGCCGACCAGACCGTCACCCGGCGCCCCACCGACCCATTCGGCAACCCCCGCGGCACCCAGCCCACCACCGACCAGTGGGCCGGCACCAAGGGCTTCGTCGGCGGCGCCAAAGACGACACCACCGGCCTCACCAACCTCGGAGCACGCCAATACGACCCCGTCCACGGCCGCTTCATCAACCCCGATCCCCTCCTCCTCCCGGCCGACCCACAACAGTGGAACGGCTACGCCTACAGCAACAACGACCCGATCAACCTCAGCGACCCCTCAGGACTCGCGCCGTGCGCGGGCATGATGTCCCACAACGGATTCGGCTGTGGTCTGCCGAAATGCGGTAATTACCAGGTAAATGGATGCGATGCTGGGGGGTCACCGGAGGATTCAGGGACAGTATGTAGGCCCGGCGGCTGCTCGGAGTCAGGTCCCCCTCCTGGTCCCACCAAAAGTGGAGACCTGTCGGACTACGCGTGGGGGGTAGGGGTTGAGGTCAGCCGCGAACTGATAGAGCTGCACGGCAACCTGCTTAACAGCACACTCCCAGGGGCGGGCGACCTAATGAAGGGACTCACCGGCGGCGCCCTCGATCATGTAGTCAAAATGAACGGCGTCAAGACCAAGTCGACAAACTTCAAGCACGGAACAAATGCTGGGTTTGCTCTCGGCCTTCTTGTCGGCGGAAAGAAGACTATTGCCGAGAAGGCCGAGACAAAGATCGCCCAAAGGACGGAGTCGCCGGGGTCGAATCTTTTTGGGCATCTATTCTGCAGCTTTACTCCCGAGACGCACGTCCTCATGGCAGACGGAAACTCAAAGCCTATTGGGGACATTGCTGTTGGCGATTCGGTGTTGGCTGCCGATGAAGACAGCGTCGAATCGCAGGGCTCGGAACGAGTTCTTGCGACATGGGTCCATGAAGACGACGACCTAGTCGATCTCTCCGTTCGCGTGGGCGCGGACGGCGAAGCTACTATCCATACAACATCCAATCACCCATTCTGGGACGAGACGGCCCAACAATGGCTCGCCACCCGCGACCTGCAGATCGGTCACCATCTGAGGGCGGCATCTGGTCAGGATGTCGAAGTCACGGGCCTTCGTTCAATTCCTGGCTCGCGAGGCATGTACAACCTCACGGTTGACCATCGACACACGTACTATGTACTGGCCGGGAATACGCCGGTGCTCGTTCACAACACCGGGCCAGGCTGCGGCGGTATTGCAGATGTCTGGCATGCGGGTACTTTCGACGCTCCCGAGGCCAGTTTCCAGTACCACTTCAATAAGCACGGCGCGCCAGTGAATGTCACGCCCGAACAGTACTTGCAGGATTCAAAGGACTGGGTGGCGCGGCTGGCTCAGCCGGGAGGCAAGGCGGGCTTGAACGCAAAGAGGATGCCTTTTGACGACGGAAAATTCGGCGTGAAGTACACGGATCCCAATGGGGGAATGGGTGGGATTGTCGGGCCAGACGGAAAAGTTGTTTCCTTCTGGTATTCAGATGCCCACTAGGAGTGAGGAATAAGATGCTGAGCTTTATGGATTCCTATACCCTGTGGCGCCACCTTCCGTTCCCTTCGAGCGGGCCAGGTGAGGACCTGGTTCTGGCGCACAGCGATTTGGCGGAGGCCGACGAGTACGTGACAACGGTAATCCGCTATGTAGAGCGCGGGATCTTCAAGCCGGCGCCAGTTGACGTGCCTGCAATGCTGCAAGAGCTTATGCATCGAATTGATCGGCTCGGTGGCGTCGCAACGGGCGGTAAGCAGGCGGCCGCTCGATCGCAACACGCATACGCGGCGCTATTGCACCTCGTTTATCAGCAGTTCCTTGAGGAGGGCCGCTCGCGTGAGTAGCGAAGGCACCCTCCTCGGTGCCGGCTGACATGGGACGCAAGCGCGTCCGGCAATACTCCGCGATCCTCATGGAGCTTTCCTTGGAGGGCAGGGAATCGTGAGGTCGGGTTAAATTCAGAGGGCCCGCCGGGTTTGTTTCCGGCGGGCCCTCTGGGCGCCTGACGGCAGTAGTTGACGGCAACGTCAGCGGACGGATGCTGCACAAAGCGGCGGATCGTCGCTGTCGGGGTCGGTGGGGGCCTCGGAGGGCTTGGCGAGGGTACGGCCGAGTAGGTCGACCGCATCGCGTTGGAGACGGAGGCGGACGTGTGCGTAGACGGTGGCGGTGACGCCGATGTGGGCGTGGCCGAGGAGTTCCTTGATGACGACGAGTTCGACGCCCTGTTCCAGGAGGAGGGTCGCGGTCGAGTGCCTCAGGTCGTGGAAGCGGATCTGGCGGAGGTGGGCGCGGCGGAGGAGTGCGTTGAAGTGGCGGGTGAGGGTGGCGGGTTCGATGGGGTGACCGTCGGGCCGGGTGAAGACGTGGCCGTTGTCCACCCAGCCCGCGCCGGCCTTCTCCTTCTCCTGGGCCTGCTGCTTGCGGTGGGTGCCGAGCGAGAGCAGACAGGGGGCCGGGAGGGCGATGCGGCGTTCGGAGCTGACTGTCTTGGTGGGGAGGGTGGTCAAGCCGCCGGTGCGTGTGCGCTGGAGGGTGCGGCGGATGCTGGCCGTGCCGCTGCTGTGGTCGAGGTCTTCCCAGCGCAGGCCGAGGAGTTCGCCCTTGCGGAGTCCGGTGCGGAGAGCGAGTTCGAACAGCGCGTGGAGGCGGTGGCCCTGGGCGGCGGTGAGGAAGGTGCGGGCTTCGTCGGCGGTGAGGGGTTCGAAGCGTCGGGGGCGGGGTGTGCCGGTGCGGACGTTGCGGGCGACGTTGCGCGGGATCTCTTCCTCCCGGACGGCGTGCTCCAGGGCGGACTTGAGCACGGAGTGGATGTAGGCGAGGGTCAGTGGAGAGAGTCGCTTGCCGCAGCACGTGCCGGCCGTGCAGCAGCGGGGCCGGTCGCGGACCGCGTCGAGGCCGCGGGCGCAGCACTGGCAGGTGGTGCGGAGCTGGTTGAGCCATGTGCGGACGTCCTTGGCGGTGAGCTTGGCGAGCTTCTTCTTGCCGAGACCGGGGATGAGGTAGCGGTTGGTGCAGGCGGTGTAGCGGGTGTGGGTGTTCTCGCGGAGCTGGTGGACGGCGACGTTCTCCAGCCAGTACGTCAGATAGGCGGCCAGGCTGCCCTGGGCGGAGACCACGGGGACGCCGCGGTTGCTCGCCGCGATCTTCTCGGTCAGCTTGGCGTGCGCTTCCTTGCGGGTGCTCCCATAGACGCGGACGCGCTTGCGGGTATCGCCGGGGGCGAGGACGTATCCGGCGGCCTCCCAGCGGCCGTCCTTTCGCTGGTAGACGGTTCCGTCGCCGTTGGCGCGGACGCGGCGGGATGCGGGGGTGTCGCGGGGTGTGGTCATCAGGCGGCTTCCTGTTCGAGTCGGGTGCGGATGAAGTCGTTGAGGGCGTGGGTGGGGATTCGGCGGGCGCGGCCGAGGGTGATGGAGGCGAGCTGCCGGGTGCGGAGCAGGTCGTAGACGGCGGAGCGGCCGAGTTGGAGGCGGGCCATGACCTGGGGAACGGTCAGCAGGTCCCCGCCCGCGCCTGGCCCCCCGTGCGTGGTCATCAGCAGCCGCCCTCTGCCGTGAACTGCCGTTCCAGTTCTCTGCGGTGTCGGACGGCGGCGGCGAGGAGTTCCGCGCCAGGGCTGTAGCCCGAGCCGTGGTAGGCCCAGTGGCCGATGACGAGGGTGGCGCTCGGGTCGAGGTCGGGCAGGCCGGCGTGGGCGCGGGCCTGTTCGGCGCGCCAGGCGCGGCGGTCGTCACGCAGTTGGCCGAGGGTGGTGGAGTAGCAGCGGGACTTGGTGGAGAAGTGGCCCCGGAATCCGAGCATGTGTGCCCACTTCCAGAGTTTGAGGTCGGCGAACTCCGGTCGCTGGCCCAGTTCCCAGCAGGTGCGGATCATCTGCCGTACGTGGCGTTCGACGGCGAGGCGGGGCAGCGGTCGGGCCTGTCCGGTGCCGGCGCAGGCGGTGCAGTGGAGTGGGGTTCCGTGGCCGGTCAGGGTCATGCCGCGTCCCTGGCAGGGGCGGCAGAACAGGGCGCGGTCGAGAGCGCCGGTGGAGTCGGCGGACTTGGTGGCGTACTTGGCCACGTAGGCGGCGACCGCGTGATCGGTGAGTTCGGTGTCGGTGCCGAAGGCGGCGATCTCGCGGACGTCGAGCTGTTCGCCCCAGGCGAGTTCGCGTTCCCCGACGGCGTCCGAGACGACGTTGATCGAGACGCGGGCGGCGGCGGCCCGGATGGCGTCGGCGAGCATGGTTACGGTGGCGGACGGGGGCGGGGGCTGGGTGCTTCCGTTGGGGCCGTCGAGGCGGATGACGGCGTGGAAGTGGACCAGGCCGCGCTTCTGGTACTCGGCGACCTTGGCGAAGGAGACGCGCAGCACGGCGCGGGCGGCCTTCTGCGTGAGTCCGAGCCGGGCGGCGATCTCGCGGCGCAGGTAGATCGTGAAGCGCGCCCACAGGGCTCCGGCGTGCGCGTTGAACAGGACCGCGCCCGGGTAGTCGTAGGTCTTCGGGTCCAGCGGTGTGCCGAGCAGCGCGTCTGTGGGTTCGTGGAGCTTGCCGCAGCGGCAGGGCCGCAGGGCACCGCCCGCGTCGGTGGGGCGGTTGTGGACGGGGCCGAAGGACGGTGCGGTGAGCGTGGCGAACACGCGGGGGTGGGTGCGGACGGTGTCCGGCACCGTCTTGCCGCCGGTCAGGCCCGCCCGGATCAGGTGGAACGTGTCGGCGGCGTAGACGCGGGAGCAGGCCGGGCAGCGCGAGGCGCGGCGGTTGCCGCAGGTCGTCAGCAGGCTGCCCGTGGGCTCGTCGGCCGTGGTGTAGGAGCGCAGTACCTCACCGGTTGCCGTGTCGATGGTGGTGGTCTGGCCGAGCAGGCGCACGGGTTCGGTGCAGCCGCCGAGGCGGTCGATCTGCTGGTGCGTGCGGTCGAAGTCGGGCTGGTTGACCAGGTGGATCAGGTCCCGCACGGCGGGGCTTGCCACGTGGCGCAGGTCCAGGGCGACCATGTGGGGGCGTTTCCCTTCTGTGGGTGGGTGGCCCCGAGCAGCAACCAGCCAGGCAGGAAGGCGTGTAGGTGCTGCTCGGGGCATGGCGAACCGAGCCCGGTCGGCGGGGTCGGTCAGGTGGGGAATGGGCCGGCGGGGCTCAGGCGGAGAGCTGAGCGTGTGCGGCGGTGGCCAGCGGCAGCGTGACGCCCAGGCGGGCCTTCAGCTGACTGGGCGTGATGTGCTCGCCCTGTTCGGCGTGGTGCGTCTCGGCGATGCGCCGGGCAGCGGTCAGCAGGGCCTCGGGGATGGCCGGGAGAGAGACAGGCACGGTCGGCTTGACCGGCCCGGGAGCAGGCACGGACTCGGCGGTGAGGATCACAGCGGGGGCAGGCGCTGGCTCGGATGGCGGTGCGAGGACGGCTTCCGGTGCGGGGTCGAGCGACGGGAGGGGATCCAGCAGGTGCTCCACAGTCGGGGCCGAGGCCGGGACGGGGACGGGGGCCTGTGCCGGGTTCGGGGTGCTCAGGGCGTGGAAGTGGCGGAGGAACTGGGGGCCGACCTGGCCCCAGCCGAGCAGGAGCAGCGGGGCGACCGCATCGACGGCGGCACGGCCGTAGTGTCCGGCGACCAGGGGGTCGGCGACGTTCAGGGCCAGGGTGAGCAGGCCGCACAGGTGCATCAGACGGGTTGCGGCCGT
Source organism: Kitasatospora sp. NPDC050463 (assembly GCF_040655255.1). Taxonomy (NCBI): domain Bacteria; kingdom Bacillati; phylum Actinomycetota; class Actinomycetes; order Kitasatosporales; family Streptomycetaceae; genus Kitasatospora; species Kitasatospora sp. NPDC050463. The sequence continues at coordinate 9,791 of NZ_JBFAJO010000094.1, read as the reverse complement.
CAGCTCCTCCTGCGGGACGCCGCGGAGGGACAGCGAGCGCAGGCCGACGAGGAGCCCGATCACGGAGAGGTCAACCATGGGGGCGATCAGCGGTGCGACCGGGTGGGGCACCCCCAGGCGAAGGGCCAGTGCCCAGACGTTGCCGAAGGAGAAGACGAACGCCAGCAGGGCGATGATCGCCATGACCACGGTCACGGTGCGCTGTGTGAGGCGATCCTCGGCCATCAGGCCAACTCTCCTTTCCTGATGGTGAGTTACATGCGTTGTCAGGCCGCTTCGGTCATCAGGGTGTCGGCGTCGTTGTCCATGAAGGCGGGCTTCCAGTCGATGGGGCCCGGGTAGACGTCGAGGTAGGCGGCCGGGTCTTCGGTCAGGTGGGCGGTGTTGTCGGCGATCCTGGCCGCGTCGGCGTCGGACACGTACGGGGTGCGCACGCGCGTGAAGCCCGGACGGCCCTGCACTCCCATGGAGGCCACCCCGACGTAGGCCGGGTCCTGGAGGTTGACCGGGTTCGCGTCCGGCCAGTTGCGGATGTCGTCCCCGAGCGCGGCCACGGAGGCTTCCGCCGTCTTCTGTGCGAAGGACAGCCCCAGCGGGCACACGTCCCGGATGAACGTCGGGATCGCGTCTCCGGTCGCCTTCTGGGTGGCCAGGATGACCATGATCCCGACGCTGCGGCCCTTCTTCACCAGGTCTTCGACCAGCCGGGCGTTCTCCGCCGACAGCGCAGCCAGTTTCTTCGTCTCGGCGTCGTTGCCCTTGTACTCGCGGAAGTAGGTGTGCGCTTCGTCGATGATCAGGATCGTCAGCGGCCAGATGCGGGACGGCCCGACGTGCCACATGTTCTTCACGCCCAGCACGGCGCGGATGGACGACGAGCGGCCCCGCCGCAGCTTCACCATGCGCTTGAACAGCGCGTTGGCTTCCGCCAGGTCGTCACCGGCGAAGGCGAACAGGCGGGGCGTCAGGTCCGCGTAGTCCCCTTCGTGGGCGGTGGAGACCTTGCCGTCCGCCACGGCGAACTGCACCGCGTCGGAGGGGGCCAGGTCGCAGATGAGCTTGTTGATCAGCGACGTCTTGCCGAAGCCGGGCAGGCCGGCCACGGTCACGCCGGGAACGTTCGCCAGCGGCAGGCTGACGTCGTCGGCGTACTCGTCCAGCCCCAGCCCCCACGTATCCAGGCTTCCCGGCACCGTTCCCGTGGGGGTGTGCTCGGTCGGCGTGACGAGCGGGTCCAGGCGCACAGCCCGGATCACCACCCGCCCGGGACCGTCCGGCAGCACGGACACCCGCGTGCAGCGCCAGGCGTCGGCGAGGAAGCGCGCTGAGCGCTGGAACTCCTCCAGCCCCACCCTCGGCAGGCACTTGGCCCGCACCACCACCCCGAACCGGTCCGGCTTCACCTTGATGCGCGGAACCAGGACCCGGGGCTTGGGCACCTCGCCCTCGCGGCTGACCAGCTCGGCGAGGAACGTCGGCGTCTTGTCGGTCACCGACAGGCCCGCCATCTTGGCCAGCCGCTCCCACCCGAACCGGATGCGCATCCCCTGCCGGATGCTCACCCGGGTCTCACGGTCCACCCGCAGGTAGCGCACGAGAGCCACCACGAGCCAGATCACCGTGAGAGCAACGGCGCCCCACAGCAGCAGATCGGGGTTCACTTCACGCTCCTCACGTCGTCGATGAATCCGCCGGTCACTTGACGAGCTCCAACTTGGCCGCGCGGTAGGCGATGCCGTCCGAGAGCTGACCGTTGAAGATCCGCGCCCACGGGGTGGCGAACAGGTCCACCGGTCGCACCATCACGCCCGGCTTCAGCCCGGCCGGAATGCCGGACTGCGCGACGGTGATCTTCAGGATGTCCGCCCGCCCGTCCTCCATGAGCATCACGGTGACCGTGTACAGGTGCTCGCCCGTCTCGCGGTCGGTGGCAACCTCGCCGGTCTGCGGATCCTTGATCTTCAGCGTCGCCTCGGTGCCCGCCATGCAGACGGCAGACGGCAGCAGCCCAACGCGAATCCTGGCCATGGCCATGGGGGTTCCCCTCACTCGGTCGGCGTTTCCGACCTGCCATGACCATAGCGCTACACCCGCACACCCGCAACGGCCGCACACACGCCAAGGCGATACGCCCGATACGGGTAGGTCGCTGCACCCGCTACAGGCGAGCGCACGGGCGTGTCATCCGTGCGGAACCGCCGCTACCCTCGGTGTATGACGTTGCCGCTCGAAGAGGACCCCCGGCCGCCGTACATCCAGGCCGCCGACGTGCTGCGCGCCGAGATCCTCGAAGAGCGGATTCGGCCCGGGGAGAAGCTCCCCTCCACGCGCACGCTCCAGGAGCGGTACGGGATCGCCAGCTCAACCGTCCAGAACGCCCTGCGCGTACTCAAGGACGAAGGGCTCATCTACTCCGTCCAAGGGCGCGGCAGCTACGTCCGCGGCCTTGAGAAGGAGTACCGGGAGAAGGCACTGTTGGAGGAGCTCCAACAGATCGCCGACCAGGCCAAGGCGGAGCGGGAGCAGGCAAAGCACGGCACGCAGGACGCCTCCGTCGACTCCGGGGCCGGCCAGCCGCCCGTGCTCCAAGCGATCTGGGCCATTCGCGAAGCGATCATGGAAGGACGCTTGAAGTTCGAGGACACGATCCCCGAACCCATCAGGCTCCAGTTGATGTTCGCGACCGACAGCGAAACCGTCGAACGGGCCCTGCGGCACCTCACGAACGAGCGCCTCGTGTACCGCGGCCCCCGAGGCAACCTCATCGTCGGCCTCATCGGCGGGCGCCATGACCTTCGGCGCACAATGCTCGCGCGAGAGCGCGTCGAGGCCCTGCGGCGTGCGGCCGAGCGTGAGGGAGAGGCCCTAGCCGACGACTACGCACTCGACGAGCCGTTGGAAGAGGACTCGCGACCGCCCTACATCCAGGTCGCCGACATCCTGCGCCGGGAAATCCTCGACGGAGACCTGACCCCAGGCAGCCAACTGCCGGCCGCGCGAGCTCTCCAGGAGCGTTTCGGAGTCGCCAGCTCAACCGTCCAGAACGCCCTGCGTCTCCTCAAAGGCGAAGGTCTGATCTACTCCGTCCTCGGCCGCGGCAGCTACGTCCGCAAGACGCAGGCGGGCAAGGCTCCGGACCCTGACGCACCAGTCGAACGTGTCAAGGACTCCCGGACAGCAGAAGACGATGCCGAAGAACTCATCCGCCTGCGGAAGCAGGTGGCACAGCTCCAGAAGACGCGCCATCAACTGGAAGCCGAAGTCAGCCGCCTGACCAAGGAACTTGAGCAGCGAGGGTAAGTCAGGACGAGGACGAGCGGGGCCGACGGCTGAGCTGTCGAGCTGTTCAGAGTTTCTTTACTTGATCAAGGCGGCCCGCTGTCGCGGGCCGCGCGCGCTCCGGCCCGGCGGGGCCGCCGCCCGCTCCTGTCTCCGCCCCGCTCAGCGGCGCCCCCGCCCGTCCGGGCGCGCAACACCAGCGAGAGAAGCGCAGTCCGCAGAGCTCTACGTCAACCCTTGCCCTCCCTCCGAGGGACCGGGGGTCGAGCACTGGTGCGGCACCGTCGGGGTGAATGGTCGCGGGTCGCGGGTCGTGCCCCTCGCCGGCCGGCCCCCGGAGGCGTACCAGGAACCCCCGGGGACCGCCAAGGCCGAGCGCAAGCGTCACCTGGTGAGCCTTGGCGGCCCCCGGAGAACCCTGGTCCGGCGAAGCTGCCCGACCGACGAGGAACCCGTCCCGCTCAGGCCCGCAGCCTGCCGGAGGCTCCGGCGCCGCGCGTGGCGGTGAGTCACCGTCTCGGGTGGGTATCTGCCCGGAGAGCCCGGTCAGTTCGCCCATCAGGCGTACCGTGGCGCTGGAGGTGGTGAGCTGATGACGATGGAACTCGCGGACAACGTACGGAAGTACCGGCGCCGCTCCGGGATGAGCCAGGAGGAGCTTGCCCACGCGGCGGGCCTGTCCCCGGCGACTGTCCGGAAGGTCGAGCAGGGCGGAACGGTCCGCATGGAGACGCTTCACGCTCTGGCCCGTGCTCTGGGGGTCCCCACGGCGGCACTCGTCGCGTCCGACGCACCGGAGCCCGTGGGACGGGCGGAGGAGCCGAACCGGCTCAACCTCATCCAGCTTCGCGCCGCGCTCACCCCGGCGGTGGGGCTTGTGGACCAGGACGCCGAGGCCGTGGGCGAGGAACCGAACCTGCGTGCCTACGGGCGGACGGTTCGGGACGCGCGGGTGCTGTACTTCTCCGACAGCTACAAGAGCGTCGCCGCCCAACTGCCTGGCCTGTTGCGGGACGCCGCGCGAGCCGTCGCCCACTACGACAGCGGCGAAGAGCACCGGCAAGCCCTGCTCGCCCGCGCCGAGGCGTTGCGCCTGGCCGGTACGTACCTCACGCAGGTGAGGCAGTACGACATCGCCTACACGGCCCTGCGAAGCGCCATCACGGATGCCCGGGAAGGCGGGGACCTGCTCGCGGCTGGCTCCGGAGTCGGCTGCATGTGCTGGCTGCTGGTGCGGCAGGGCCGGCTGGAGGAAGCGGAGCGGATCGCCGCCCAGAGCATGGACGTGGTGGAGCCGAAGATCACCGGAGCCGAGCCGGACCACTACGCGGTGTGGGGCGGTCTGGCCATGGAGGCCGCAGCCGCGGCGGCACGCAACAACCGCCCGGACGAGGCCAAGGAGTACCGCAAGGCGGCACGGGTGGCGGCAACCGCCGTCGGCACGGCGCACCGCAACGTCTCCCGCCACTGGTCCGTCTTCGGACCGGTGACCGCCGCCATCAAGGCACTCGAAGACTCCATGGTCGTCGGAGACGCCCGCGCCGTGGTGCGCAAGGCGGGTGAAGAGGTCGAGCTGTCGCCGAAGGCGTGGAAGCGACTGGGCAGGCCCAGCACGAACGACGGGAACCGCTTCACCCTGGACATGGCGCGCGCCCACACGCGAACCGGAGACCTGTCGGCGGCCATGGACGAGCTGACCCGCGCTCGTGAGGCCGCCCCCGAGTGGCTGAGGCACCAGAACTCGGCGGCCGAGACCATGCAGGAGATCCTGAGCCAGCGCAAGCGCACCCTGACCAGCGACATGCGCGAGATGGCCGGCTACCTGGGCGTCGTCGGATAGCTGCTACGCAGCGTGGCAGTTCGCGGACCTTGCGTTGCAATCTGCCCTGCTGGCTCCGTGGATTGACGCGTAGTCAGGTCGTTACGGTCGCCGTGTCCTGTTCCAGCGACCGAGGCCGGAGATCCACTGTGGGTATGCCGAGGAGCGACGCGGACCGCCTGCGTCGCAGGGAGTTGCACGAAGCGGCGTCGGGCATGGCGGGACCCCGCCTGCTGCCATGGACCACCGAGGACGGGCGCCCCTGCTACCTGAGCACCGACGGCAAGGGCTACATCTCGACGCTCGCCGACGGCATCGAAACCGTGCAGCTCGGCATGGGCCAGGAGCTGCTGGAGTACGCCCGGGGCATCCTGGCCCCCGGAGCCAAAGCGCAGTCGGCCATCGAGTACCGCTGGCTCGCCCGCCGGCTGACCGAGGCCCTGTCGGACGCGCTCAGGGTCGCCGAGTCGCGCGGAGAGCGCATCCCGGCGCCGCAGGAGGAGGCGGCCGAGGAGGGTGAACCTGCGAACGCCAGCCCCCTTGCCGGGAACGAGGAAGGCTGATGGGCAAGACCACCCGCTACCGCTTCCGCGAGTACCACGTGACCGCCGTGGCCGACCCCATGGCGCTGCCGACCTTCGAGGCGCGCTGCGTCACCGGCGAAGAGCAGGACTGTGCTGCCACGTCCGGCGAACTGAACACCCCCGAGGAGCTGACGCTCTGGATCGCCGGACACTGCGCGCAGACCGGCCACCAGTCGTACGAGCAAACCACGCGCACCGTCGTCCATGCCGAGCCCGGAGCTTGGCAGTAGGATCACGCGCGCAGCCGACGACGGCGCGACTGGTCTACACCTCTGACGGCAGTAGCGACGGCAACAACCACGGACTTCGGCGCACATCCACGGACGCCGACGGACCGTCAAATCACCGTTGACCCGCGAAAAAGCAGGTGGAGAGGGGGCGCGTAGCACACGTACTATGTACTGGCGGGCGAGACTCCGGTGCTGGTGCATAACGCTGGGGGCGACGACCCGGGAATTCCGAATATTGTCCAGCAGCGAATTCAGGAAATCCTGGCTGGACAGGCGCAGCCAAGGGTGAATGGTGCTGGCACCGGCCCCGACAGGTTCGAGGTCAGAACAGGAAACGACCCCACCCCTGGTGCGCACGCGCGAAAGTGGGGCCCTTCGGCGCCCGGGGCTGGCGACTCGGCGTTGATCTACGACATGGGTGATGGGAAAAATAAATACCGGATTCTCGTGAACAGGTATGGTGACATTGGCTGGGTGGACAATCATAACTACAAGAACATAAAGCTGTACACGCCGGCATGCTAGCGCTTTGAGAGGCTCTGCGTGACCTTGCCGGGTGAATGAATCGTCGTAATTTACATGAGGCCGGCCGGGTTATTCTGGTCGGCCTCATGAACGGTGGTCATTTGGGGGTCCTCGGATGACTTGCTCTCAAGGTGCGATGGTCGTCATAATTTCTGAAGCGCGGCGGCAGATTGATATTCTCCAGCGGCGGCTAGGTGATCACGAGTTGTGGCCGCAGGCCTGATGCCCACCCAAATTTGCCGCGAGTACGGGGTGTCGGCCGCTGTGACCTTGTAGGTTAATGGCGGGGAGTTAATTGTTCTCACGCGAAACCGAGTGTTCGGGAGGCTGGAATGGATCGGATCACTGAGGAGCAAATTGGGCGGCTGGTCAAATTTGTATACGCGCGAATCTCTGGCGCTGATTCACTTCGAGAAGAAGAAGCTCGCCGCACGACCACTGCACTCCGCCTGACTGTAGACAAACAGGTTGCAGCTGTTCGTTATTATCGTGCCTCTCCGCCCGAGAGCGCTGCAGTATCCGAGGTTCACGCAACCGCCTCGTGGAATCTTCTGGTCGCTATCGCTCAAATCTGGCGAGACCACTCGGAATTTCCGATCGATTCCGCGATAGAGACGTTTGAGTTTGATGCTGAGAATCCTCTTATGCCGGCGAGCTGAACATACATTCACTGATGAATTGGTCGCGGAGATGTAATCGCCAGTGATTTGGCTATCCAGAGGATTGCATCGGGATCCCGCCCTTAAGTTCAGTCAAACTAGATCCCATGCCCAGAAGCCCCGTTGAAGAGTCATCAACGGGGCTTCTGGGCATCTTGACGGCAGTAGTTGACGGCAACGTCAGCTGACGGGTGCTGCACAAAGCGGTGGCTCGTCGCCCTCGTCGGGTTGGGTGGCGGGCTGGGCAGGGTCGCGGAGGGCGTTGCCAAGGAGATCGATAGCGTCGCGCTGGAGACGGAGTCGGACGTGGGCGTACACCGTCGCGGTCACCCCGATGTGGGCATGGCCCAACAGTTCCTTGATGACGACGAGTTCGACGCCCTGTTCGAGGAGGAGGGTTGCCGCCGAGTGCCGGAGGTCGTGGAAGCGGATTCGGCGGAGCGTGGCCCGGCGGAGCAGGGCGTTGAAGTGTCGGGTGAGCGTGGCTCCCTCGATGGGGGCTCCGTTGGGCCGGGTGAAGACGTAGCCGGTCGCCCTCCAGTCGGTCCCTGCCGCTTCACGCTCCTGGGCCTGCCGGTCGCGGTGTAGTTCGAGGGAGCGTAGGCACTCGGTGGGCAGGGCGATGCGGCGCTCGGAGCTGTGGGTCTTGGTCGGGAGGGCGGTCAGGCCGGCGGAGTTGGTGCGTTGGAGGGTGCGGCGGATGCTGGCGGTTCCGCCGGTCAGGTCGAGGTCTTCCCAGCGCAGGCCGAGGAGTTCGCCCTTGCGCAGTCCGGTGCGTAGGGCGAGTTCGAACAGCGCACTGAGCCGGTGGCCGTCGACGGCTGTTGAACGACTCTCAAGATGCCTACGAGGGCGGCGATTTAGGGGCATGATGTGCGCCGATCAAATTCGGAGCATGTCCCGGAGGGCCCCACGTTCGTTTGGGGCGGCACCTTGCCGACGAAGGGCATGCGAAGGCCCTCCCGGTGATCTTTTGGCGGAGACGCCCGGGAGGGCCGTGTAGCGCGCGGAGGCGCTGTGCTCACGGTAGGGGCGAACGCGGTTGTGGTCGATAGGCAACTTGCCAACTCGGAGTTGGCTTGCCCGGATTGCGGGGATTTGTTGGCTCCTTGGGGTTGGGCCCGGACGCGGGTGCTGCGGAGCGGGTCGGGCCGGGTCGAGGTGCGGCCGAGGCGGGCTCGGTGCGTGGGATGCGGCGTCTCGCATGTGCTTCTTCCGGTGTTCGCGCTGGTCAGGAGAGCGGATCTGGCGGAGGTGATCGGGGCCGCGCTGGCGGCGAAGGCGGCCGGGGCGGGCGCCAGGGTGATCGCCGGGGCGATCGGTCGGCCGACGGAGACGGTCCGCGGCTGGCTGCGGCGCTTCGCCGGCCGGGCTGAGGACCTCCGGGTCCGGTTCACGGTGCTGCTGGTGGACACCGGCCTCGATCCGGTGCCGCCGTCGGCCGCGGCGACGCCGTTCGCGGACGCGGTGGCGGCGGTGTTCGGGGCGCGTTCGGCGGTCGCCTCGCGCTGGCCGGACGTCGGCGAGGTGTCGCCCTGGTGGCTGGCCAGCGCGGCGACCGGCGGGAGGCTGATGGCGCCCCCGATTCCTTGATCAACGATCAACACGAGCCGCCCCTGATGTTCGAACGTGGCGTTCTGCGAGCCTTCGCAGGTTCCGTCATGTGACGACCCATCAGGAAGCCCTCGTTGACCAAGAACGACACTGACCAGGCAACTCGCGCGGAGCGAGCCATGCAGATCGGCCTGTTCCGCTACATGTTGATCAGGGAGGCAGCCGACCCCACGCTCACCGGGCGCCAGCGCGGCAGGCTGGTCCGCCAGCTCGCCGGGGCCCCGCACGTCGATCCGGACGGCCGGACGATCTGGATCACCCGCTGGACCATCGACCGGTGGATATCGGAGTGGCGCCGGGGCGGCTTCGACGCCCTGGTCCCCTCCACCCGCCAGTCCCAGCCCCGCACCCCGCCCGAGGTGTTCGAGCTGGCCACGGCCCTGAAGAAGGAGAATCCGTCCCGGTCGGCCGCGCAGATCCGCCGGATCCTGTCCGCCCAGCACGGCTGGGCGCCGGACGAGCGCACCATCCAGCGGATGTTCGTCCGCGACGGCCTGAACTCGCTGAAGGCCCCGAAGGAGCCGGCCGTGTTCGGCCGGTTCGAGGCCGACCGCCCGAACGAGATCTGGACCGGCGACGCGCTGCACGGGCCCAGGATCGAGGGCCGCAAGACCTACCTGTTCGCCTTCGTGGACGACCACTCGCGGGCCGTGGTCGGGCACCGCTGGGGCTTCGCCGAGGACACCGTCCGCCTGGCTGCGGCCCTGCGGCCGGCCCTGGCCGCGCGCGGCGTCCCCGAGTACGTCTACGTCGACAACGGGTCCGCCTTCGTGGACTCGTGGCTGCTGCGGGCCTGCGCGAAGCTCGGGATCAAGCTGGTGCACTCCGCCCCGGGCCGGCCGCAGGGCCGGGGCAAGATCGAGCGGTTCTTCCGCACGGTCAACGGCGAGTTCACCGTCGAGATCGCCTCCGGCGACGGCGAGCCGGGACGGCAGCTGACCAGCCTCGCTGAGATGAACCGGCTGTTCACGGCCTGGGTCGAGAACGTCTTTACCGACCGTGATTTGTGCTGTTCGTGATGTCCGTTCGAGTCTGTGGCGTGGACGTCATGGGCTCGTTTACCGACTGGGTTCAGGACGTT
>NZ_JBFAJO010000093.1:0-27585 GCF_040655255.1 Kitasatospora sp. NPDC050463 | reverse complement strand
ATGACGGCTTCGGTGCGCAGGGGGTTGATCTCGGAGACGGCGCCGACGAGCGTGGTCTTGCCGACACCGAAGCCGCCGGCGACGACGATCTTCGCCGACGTCGTGGCGCGGGTGGCTCCGTTAGAGCTTGCGAAGTCCACTGAGGACCCTTTCGAGCAGCGTGACGTCGGGCGTTCCGCCCGACTCGCCCGCGGCGGCGGGCTGGTGGATGGCGACGAGACCGGCCTCGGCAAGGTCGGCGACGAGGATGCGGGCGACACCGAGCGGCACGCCGGCGAGTGCGGAGATCTCCGCGATGGACTTGACCTCACGGCAGAGGTTCACGATCCGGGCGTGCTCGGGCAGCAGGCCGCCGGTCCGCTCGGCGGAGCTCGTGGTCGAGATCAGCGCCTCGATGGCGAGCTGGTACCGGGGCCGGGTGCGGCCGCCGGTCATCGCGTACGGGCGGACCAGCGGCTGCTGCTCGTAGCCGTCGGACTGCTGCCCGCCGTAGCCGCTGCCGTACCCGCTGCCGTACGAGCCGGCGGGTGTCGAAGGCGGGGTCATGGGTCCTCCTTGTGCTGCAGCCTTGGGCAGCCGGTTCCAGCTGGGGCGATGCCAGCTGAGGCGAAATCAGCTGCCTGAGGGTAGCTGAGGGTGAGGCGCCGGGCCTGGTCGGGTCAGGCCCGGCGGGGAGGTGGGACGGGTGAGGTCGCCGCTCAGTGCAGGAGACTGCCCTGGAGTTCTGCGCGGAGTGCGGGGGTGAGGACGGCGCCGGCGCGGTCGACGAGCAGTGCCATTTCGTAGCCGACGAGGCCGATGTCGGAGTCGGGGGACGCCAGGACGGCGAGGGAGGAGCCGTCACTGACGGCCATCAGGAAGAGGAAACCGCGCTCCATCTCGACAACGGTCTGGTTGACCTCGCCGCCCTCGAAGATCCGGCTGGCGCCGGAGGTGAGGGAGGTGAGGCCGGAGGCGACGGCGGCGAGCTGGTCGGCGCGGTCGCGGGGGAAACCTTCGGACATGCACAGCAGGAGGCCGTCGGCGGAGACCACCACCGTGTGCGACACCCCGGGGGTGTTGTCCACGAAATTGGTGATCAGCCAGTTCAGGTTCTGTGCGGCCTGGCTCATCTGATTCAACTCAACGCTCCTGATGATCTGCGCCGTTGCCGTCGGTCCGGCCCCCGAAACTATCGAATCCCGGCTGCTGGGCACCATGCTGGCCGTGCTGGTTGCCCTGGCCGCCCTGGTTGCCCTGGCCCGCCGCCTGCTCGGCGCCGACCCGGCGGCCCTGCTGGATGCCGCGGCGCAGGTTGGTGAGCCGGCCGCGCACCTCCTCCGGTGCACGGGACACCTGAGGACCGGTCAGCGGCGATGCCTCGGCGGTGCCGGAGACCAGATTGGCCTGCGGGGTCCGCCGGGGGAGACCGGACATGGTGACGCCACTGGTCGAGGGCTCCCGGACCTGCTCGGCCCGGCGCCAGCGCTCGTCGTTCGCGGACGGGCGCCACGGGGCGTCGCCCGGTCCGCCCTGCGGGGCCTGCTGCGGCTGGCCCTGCTGGGGAGCCTGCTGCTGGGCGTGCTGCTGGGCCTGCTGAGCCTGCTGGGCGTGCTGCTGGGCCTGCGGTGCCTGCTGGGCGTGCTGGGCCTGCTGCCGGGGAGCCTGCTGCGGCTGGCCCTGCTGCTGGAGGCCGGGCGCGCTGGTCCCGGGGCGGCGCGGCTGGTACTGCCGGGCCCGGGCCGCCTGGGCGGCCTCGGCCTGCCGGCCGTCCTCGTGGTGCCAGGTCTGCTCGACCGTCTCGAAGATCGGCGTACCGCCGTCGGACGGGCCGGTCGGCAGCGCCATCGGCTCCTGGCGGACCGGCTCGGGCCGGGGCTGTTCCTGGCGGACCGGCTCCGGACGCGCCGGGTTCGGCACGTTCGGCAGCACCGGCTCGACCAGACCGAGGCCGAGCGGGTCACGCGGGTCGATCTCGCTCGCCTCGAAGCGCGGCCGCGCGAACTGCGCGGTGCTCTCCATCGACGAGGGCTCGGCCGGCGGCAGCGGCTGGGCCTGTTGCTGCTGCTGCGGCAGCTGCGGCTGGCGCTCGCGCTGCGGCGCGTCCGGACCGGGGCGCTGCGGACGGCGCGGCCCCTGCGGGCCCTGGCCACCCGGGCCGCCCTGGCCCTGCGGGGCCTGGCCCGGCTGGCGACGCGGCGACAGCCCCTCCTGCGGGCGGTTGCCCGGGCGGGCGCCCTGCGGCGCTCCCGGACGGCCCGACTGGTCGGCCCAGCCGTGCTGCGGCTGCTCGCCGGTCCGGGGGCCCGGACCGCCGCCGAGGTCCGCGCCGGGGCGCGGCCGCTCCTGGGCGGGGCGCCGGCCGTCGGCGGGTCGGCCCTGGCCGGGCTGACCCGGACCGGGCTGTCCCTGGCCGGGCTGCGGTGCGGGGGGCTGCTGCTGGCCGCGGCGCGGCAGCGGAGCGGGGCCGCCCTGCGGCGGGGCCTGCCGGCCCGGTCCGCGCTGCGGCAGACCGCCCTGCGGGTTCGGACGAGGCTGCTGGCCCTGGGGGCCCTGGGGGGTCTGCGGACCCTGGGGAGCCTGGGGAGCCTGGGGGTTCTGCTGGGCCTGGGGGCCCTGCGGTGCGGTCTCGCGCAGGGACTGGCCGACCTGGCGGGTCGGCAGGCCGCCGCCGGCGCGTCCGCCCGGACCGCCCTGGCCGCCCGGCGCACCGGGACCGCCCTGGCCGAGCTGCGGACGGCCCTGCGGGGCACCGCCCGTCGGGCCCTGGCCGAGCGCGGGCGGGGCCCCGTTCGGCCCACCGGGCACCTGGCGCTGCTGACGCGGCGTCGGGGCGACCCCGCGCTGCTGCTGCTTGGCCTGCGCCGAACCGGGCCGGGCCGGGCCGCGGCGGTCGGCGGAGTTGGTGACGTCCACCGGGAGCATGACCAGTGCGGTGGTGCCACCGGAGTCGCTGGGGCGCAGCTGGATGCGGATGCCGTGTCGCAGGGACAGGCGGCCGACCACGAAGAGGCCCATCCGGCGGGAGACGGAGACGTCCACCGTCGGCGGGTTCGCCAGGCGCTCGTTGATGTCGGCGAGGTCGTCGGGGCTGAGGCCGATGCCGGTGTCGTGGATCTCGACCAGCACCCGGCCGTCCGGCAGGGCGTGGCCGGTGACCCGGACGCGGGTCTGCGGGCTGGAGAACGACGTGGCGTTCTCCAGCAGCTCGGCGAGCAGGTGGACGAGGTCGTTGACGACGCGGCCGGCGACCTCGGCCGACGGCACGGTGGCGAGCTCGATGCGCTCGTACTGCTCCACCTCGGAGGCCGCGGCGCGGAGCACGTCGACCAGCGGGACGGGGCGGGTCCAGCGGCGGCCCGGGTCCTCGCCGGCGAGGACGAGGAGGTTTTCGCCGTTGCGGCGCATACGGGTCGCGAGGTGGTCCAGCTTGAAGAGGTTGGCCAGCTGGTCCGGGTCGGCCTCGCGGCTCTCCAGCTCGGAGATGAGCGACAGCTGGCGCTGGATGAGGCCCTGGCTGCGGCGCGAGAGGTTGGTGAACATCGCGTTGATGTTGCCGCGCAGGAGGGCCTGCTCGGCGGCGAGGCGGACGGCCTCGCTGTGCACCATGTCGAAGGCGTGCGCCACGTGGCCGATCTCGTCCGCGGAGTCGACGCCGACGGGTTCGACGGTGACGTCGACGTCGTGCGGGTCGCTCTCCGAGAGCGTCTTGACCAGCTCGGGCAGCCGCCGCTCGGCGACGTCCTCGGCCGCGGCCTGCAGACGGGTCAGCGAGCGCACCATCGAGCGGGCGATCAGACCGGCGCCACCGAGGGCGACGAGCAGCACCAGCGCGACGGCGGCACCGATGATCAGGGCCTCGGTGTCGGCGGCGGACTGCAGCTCCTGGGCCTTGCCGTCGAGGTCCTCGATCAGCTTCGACTCGATCCGCCGCTCGGCGGTGATCTTGGCGGTGGCCTGCTCGTACCAGTCCTTGAAGCTGACGACCTCGGTCTGGTGGATACCGCTCTGCTGGAGCACCGAGCGCGCGTACCGGTCGGAGGCGGCGACCACCAGGTTGTAGCTGAGCTGGCCGCGCAGGTTGTCCAGGTCGTGCGAGGTGTAGATGTTGTTGAAGCTGGTGAGCGCGTTGTCGTAGGAGGCGCGCAGCCGGATGCCGAAGGACTCGTCGCTCAGGCTGAGGTCGGGGCCCTTGGGGTTGGCGAGCGCCGCGCTGATCAGGGCGCGCTGCTGCGAGGTGGCGTTCTTGGCCAGCGAGAACTGCTGGAGGGCGCGGGTGGCGCGGACCAGGTCGCGGTTGTTGGACGCGAGCGCGATGTCCTGGGTGATCGACAGCAGGTCTCGGATGATCACGTCGTAGGCCGTGATCGTCGCCTGGATGTTCTGGTTGTTCTGGTACGGGGTGTTGCGCGCGTCCGAGATCGAGTTCAGGTCCTTGCGGATCTGGAACAGCAGCGCCTTGCCGCCGGAGAGCTCCAGGTTCTCGAACTTGTCCGAGGAGGCGGTGAAGGTCCGGCTCAGGTCGTCGGTGATCTTGCGGGCGTTGACGATGTCGTCGTCGAGCGGGGCGTTCGGCTTGTCGGTGATCGGGCCGGCGCTGATGTCCCGCTCGGTCTGGAGGGCGTCGGCGAGGTTGGTCGCCTTCTTGGCCAGATCCGAGAGGTTGGCCATCTGGGCGAGCTGCTGCGAGGTCTCGAGCGAGGTCTGGATGCGCAGGCCGCCGAGGACGAGCGCGACGAGGACCGGGAGCGCGAGCAGGGCGATCAGGCGGGTACGGATCCGCCAGTTGCGCATCGCCAGTCGGCTCATGCCCTTGGCCCGTCGGCGGGTCAGCGTCTTGCGGAGCTTGCCCCGGGCGGAACTCCGGTCCTGTTCGCCGTCGTCCTCCGGGCGGCCGACCGCCTCGGTCACCGGCTCGGCGGGGCCGCCGAGCGCCGCCGCCTGCTGGGGTGGTGCCACGGGCTCACGCGCCTCCGGGTCACCCGCGGCGCCGCTACCCCTTTTGAAACGTCCCTGCACTGGCGTCGCAACCTCTGGACCGGGCGTCCCGCCGCGTTGCCGCGGCCTGGACGGTGTGGAGTTTCCATCCGCACCCCGGCCGGTCCGGGAGAGCGGGCACCGGGGTGGACTGCTCCCTACCCACGGTCCGTGGCATTCCAGCACAGCCGGGGAATCCCAACAAGGGCCGCCAGGGCGAGCGGGACGACACTACCGACCGCGCGCACGATTTCACTGACTGTGCGGTAACCGGACCGGAATACCGCCTTTTTCGGACACTCGCCGGATACATGCCAAGGAGACCGGAGATCAACAAGAGCCGCAGAGCTCCCCGAATGACCGTTCTACCCTTTTTGTCGGCAAAACTTGATGAAGCGATATGTCGGATATCGGAGAATTGCTCTTCAATTTGTGAGCAAAATCACAGCACAATGTGTAGCTTTGGTCACGGTGGCTGTGGAAAGAGATCCGTAACCTTGCGGTATCCGGCGCACGGCCTCGAATCAGCCTGCCCAGAATCTCCCCGAATCACTCAGGCCGGCGCCGCTCCCCATCGATGCGCCGGCCGCGACCCCGAGGTGCTGACGCGATGTCCCAGGCGAACAAGGCCGCCACGAACTCCACGTCCTCCAGCCGTTCCACGGCGAACCCGCGCCGGACGACGCTGGCCTCGGTCGAGGACTTCAGCACGATCCCGGGCGCCCGCAGGTCCGAGGACGTGGTGACCTACGCCACCGAGCTGCCCACCAACACGGCCAACCCGCGCCGCACCCAGCTGATGGTCGCTCCGGTGGCCGCCCCGCAGGCCTGACCGCCCGCGCCGGAGGGCGCCGTGGGCCGCACCGGACGGTGCGACCCACGGCGCCCTCCGGCGTGTTGTCGCCCGCTCGGCTCCGGGGTGGGGCGGTCGGTCGCCCGCCCGTGATCCGCCCGCTGTGCGGTCGCCCCCGCTGATCCGCCCGCCCCGCGGGCCCGGCG
Source organism: Kitasatospora sp. NPDC050463 (assembly GCF_040655255.1). Taxonomy (NCBI): domain Bacteria; kingdom Bacillati; phylum Actinomycetota; class Actinomycetes; order Kitasatosporales; family Streptomycetaceae; genus Kitasatospora; species Kitasatospora sp. NPDC050463. The sequence continues at coordinate 21,630 of NZ_JBFAJO010000093.1, read as the reverse complement.
ACACCGCGCTGAGCAGGGCCGAAGGGTCGACACAGGCCCCACGCGATAGCCTGGTCGACGATTGAGCGGGTCCGGGCCCACTGGGTGCGGCGCCCAGCAGCGCCCGGGGGCGCCCCGGGCGGCCGACGAAGCGAGGGGTAGCCCAGCCGTGCGCATTGCCAGGTTTTCCGTCCGGGAAGGGAGCCCTGCCGCCGGCAGCGTCTCCTTCGGTGTGGTCGAGGGCGACCCGGCCCAGCCCGAGTCTCTGGTCGTCCACGCCCTGGCCGGCCACCCGTTCGGGCAGCCCCAACCCACCGGCGAGAGCTACCGCTTCCAGGACGTGCGGCTGCTCAGCCCGATGCTGCCGAACAAGATCGTCGCGGTCGGCCGCAACTACGCCGCCCACGCGGCCGAGCTCGGCAACGACGTCCCGGACGTCCCGCTGACCTTCTTCAAGCCGTCGACCTCGGTGATCGGCCCGACCGAGTCCATCGCGTACCCGCCGTTCTCCTCCGACGTCCACCACGAGGCCGAGCTGGCCGTGGTCATCGGCCGGATGTGCCGCGAGGTCCCGCTGGACCGGGTGCCCGAGGTGATCCTCGGCTACACCTGCGCCAACGACCTCACGGCGCGTGACGTCCAGCAGCGCGAGGGCCAGTGGGCCCGGGCCAAGGGCTTCGACACCGCCTGCCCGCTGGGTCCGTGGATCGAGACCGATCTCGACCCGGGCGACCTCGCCATCACCTGCACGGTCAACGGCGAGCTGCGGCAGACCGGGCGCACCTCTCTGATGATCCGCTCGGTCGCCGAGCTGATCGTCCACATCTCCGAGGCCATGACGCTGCTGCCCGGCGACGTCATCCTCACCGGCACACCCGCAGGGGTGGGCCCGCTCAACGTCGGCGACGAGGTCGCCGTCTCCATCGAAGGCATCGGCACTCTCGCCAACAAGGTGATCAAGCGTGGCTAACACTGACCCGAGCGTTCGGGTTCGCTTCTGTCCGTCCCCGACCGGCAACCCGCACGTGGGTCTGGTCCGCACGGCCCTCTTCAACTGGGCCTTCGCCCGCCACAACGGCGGCACGATGGTCTTCCGGATCGAGGACACCGACTCCGCCCGCGACTCCGAGGAGTCGTACCTGCAGCTGCTCGACGCCATGCGCTGGCTCGGCTTCGACTGGGACGAGGGCCCGGAGATCGGCGGCCCGCACGCGCCGTACCGCCAGTCGCAGCGGATGGACATCTACGCGGACGTCGCGCGCCGGCTGCACGAGGCCGGCCACGCCTACCACTGCTACTGCTCCACCGAGGAGCTCGACGCCCGCCGTGAGGCCGCCCGCGCGGCCGGCCGGCCCTCCGGCTACGACGGCCACTGCCGCGAGCTGACGGACGACCAGGTCGCCGTCTACAAGCTGGAGAAGCGCGAGCCGATCCTGCGGTTCCGGATGCCCGACCGCACCATCTCCTTCGACGACCTGGTGCGCGGCACGCTCACCTTCGAGCCGGAGAACGTGCCCGACTACGGGATCGTCCGGGCCAACGGCGCGCCGCTCTACACCCTGGTCAACCCGGTGGACGACGCCCTCATGGGCATCACCCACGTGCTGCGCGGCGAGGACCTGCTCTCCTCGACCCCGCGCCAGATCGCGCTGTACGCCGCGCTCGCCGAGATCGGCGTCGGCGACGGCGGCACCCCGCGCTTCGGCCACCTCCCGTACGTGATGGGCGAGGGCAACAAGAAGCTCTCGAAGCGCGACCCGCAGGCCTCGCTCAACCTGTACCGCGAGCGCGGCTTCATCCCCGAGGGCCTGCTCAACTACCTGTCGCTGCTCGGTTGGTCGCTCTCCCCGGACGACGACATCTTCTCGGTGGAGCAGCTGGTCGCGGCCTTCGACATCGCGGACGTCAACGCCAACCCGGCCCGGTTCGACCTCAAGAAGTGCGAGCACGTCAACGCCGAGCACGTGCGCCGGCTGGCCCCGGAGGACTTCGTCCGCCGGCTGGTGCCGTACCTGCAGGCGCCCGGTCTGCTGCCGGCCGAGCCGACCGCCGAGCAGCTGGAGCTGCTGGCCAAGGTGGCACCGCTCACCCAGGAGCGGATGGTCGTGCTGAGCGAGATCGTCACCATGGCGGGCTTCCTCTTCGTCGACCCGGCCGACTTCGCGCTGGACGCGGAGGACGCCGCCAAGGTGCTCACCGCGGACGCCCGTCCGGTGCTGGAGGCCAGTATCAAGGCGCTGGAGGAGCTGGCGGACTTCTCGCCCGAGCCGATCCAGGCCGCGCTGCGCGCAGCGCTGGTGGATCGGCTGGGCATCAAGCCGAAGTTCGCCTTCACGCCGCTGCGGGTGGCCGTCACCGGTCGCCGGGTCTCCCCGCCGCTCTTCGAGTCGATGGAGCTGCTCGGGCGCCCCGAGACGCTGCGCCGGCTGTCCGCCGCGCTGGCCGCCGTCCCGGCTGCCTGAGGACCCTCGTGGGCGGCTGCGGGCCGGGTTCTGACCTGGCCCGCAGCCGCCCCGGTCGCTGCCTGGGGTTATCGATTTTGGACCGGGGCCGGACGTCGGGTAATGTTCTTTCTGCGCCGCCCGGGAGGGAACGGACGAGGGAGCGAAACCCCGTCGGTACCGAGCGAGGGGCGCAACGCCTGAGAAGGGCCCGCAGGGGTTCAACTCTGGTGGGGTATGGTGTAATTGGCAGCACGAGTGATTCTGGTTCATTTAGTCTAGGTTCGAGTCCTGGTACCCCAGCGCAGTACAGCACCACCGCAGTACAAACAAAGATGAAGCCCCCGTTGTGTAGCGGCCTAGCACGCTGCCCTCTCACGGCAGTAGCGCCGGTTCGAATCCGGTCGGGGGTACGGATCCCGCAAGGGATCACCTGGAAAGCCCCCGTTGTGTAGCGGCCTAGCACGCTGCCCTCTCACGGCAGTAGCGCCGGTTCGAATCCGGTCGGGGGTACGGATCCCGCAAGGGATCGCCAGGAAGCCCCCGTTGTGTAGCGGCCTAGCACGCTGCCCTCTCACGGCAGTAGCGCCGGTTCGAATCCGGTCGGGGGTACCAGAGCACTAAGCCGGTGGGCTTGACCCATCGGCTGATTGCTTTGTTGGGGTATGGTGTAATTGGCAGCACGAGTGATTCTGGTTCATTTAGTCTAGGTTCGAGTCCTGGTACCCCAGCCAGTAATGCAAGGCCTTGGTCCGCCAGGGCTTTTTGTGTTTTCCGGTCGCATTTCCCGGGTGATTCCTCGGAAAAGGGCCCGCTCACCTCGGTGAGCGGGCCCTTTTCCGTGTTGTGGGGTTGGTCAGCCGCGACGCAGGGCCTCGGTGAGCCGGTTGGCGGCCTCGATGATGGCCTGGGCGTGCAGTCGGCCCGGGTGGCGGGTCAGGCGCTCGATCGGGCCGGAGACGGAGACGGCGGCAACGACCCGGTTGGAGGGGCCGCGCACCGGCGCGGAGACGGACGCCACGCCCGGCTCTCGCTCCCCGATCGACTGGGCCCAGCCACGGCGACGGACGCCGCTCAGCGCGGTTGCGGTGAAGCGGGCGCCCTGGAGGCCGCGGTGGAGCCGCTCGGGCTCCTCCCAGGCGAGCAGGACCTGGGCGGCCGAGCCGGCCTTCATCGGCAGGGTGCTGCCGACCGGGACGGTGTCCCGCAGGCCGGAGAGCCGCTCGGCGGCGGCGACGCAGATCCGCATCTCGCCCTGCCGGCGGTAGAGCTGTGCGCTCTCGCCGGTGACGTCGCGCAGGTGGGTCAGGACCGGGCCCGCGGTGGCGAGCAGCCGGTCCTCGCCCGCCGCGGCGGAGAGTTCGGAGAGACGGGGGCCGAGGATGAACCGGCCCTGCATGTCCCTGGTGACCAGTCGGTGGTGTTCGAGTGCGACGGCGAGCCGGTGGGCCGTGGGCCGCGCCAGACCGGTGGCGGCGACCAGCCCCGCCAACGTGGCGGGGCCCGACTCCAGTGCGCTCAGCACCAGAGCGGCCTTGTCGAGAACGCCGACGCCGCTAGAGTTGTCCATGCCCTAAGACTGCAGTCTCATTCCGCGAGACGCAAGTTCAATCTTCCGCGAAAAGCGCCACTCTGGATAGCAGCAGCCCGGGAGACATCCAGAATGCGGCCTCGACAGAGTGTCCGCATGGTGGACACCGATCCGGTGTGCAGGTCACGCGGCGCGCCTCACAGGGCGGCGGAAGCAGTGGCCCCGATGACACGAGAAGGCCGGCAACGCGGCCGGCTGGAGGGAATCCGATGGGACGGACACTCGCAGAGAAGGTCTGGGACGACCACGTCGTGCGGCGCGCCGAGGGCGAGCCCGACCTGCTCTTCATCGACCTGCACCTGCTCCACGAGGTGACCAGCCCGCAGGCCTTCGACGGCCTCCGGTTGGCTGGACGCACGGTCCGCCGCACCGATCTCACGATCGCCACCGAGGACCACAACACTCCGACGCTGGACATCGACAAGCCGATCGCCGACCCGGTCTCCCGGGTCCAGCTGGAGACGCTGCGCCGCAACGCCGCCGAGTTCGGTGTCCGGATCCACTCCCTGGGCGACGTCGAGCAGGGCGTCGTGCACGTCGTCGGCCCGCAGCTCGGTCTGACCCAGCCGGGCACCACCGTGGTCTGCGGCGACTCCCACACCTCCACCCACGGCGCGTTCGGCGCGCTCGCGTTCGGCATCGGCACCAGCCAGGTCGAGCACGTCCTGGCCACCCAGACCCTGCCGTTGGCGCCGTTCCGGACGATGGCGATCACCGTCGAGGGCGAGCTGCCCGAGGGCGTCACGGCCAAGGACCTGATCCTGGCGATCATCACCAAGATCGGTACCGGCGGCGGCCAGGGCTACGTCCTGGAGTACCGCGGCTCGGCCATCCGCAGCCTCTCCATGGAGGCCCGGATGACCATCTGCAACATGTCCATCGAGGCGGGCGCCCGGGCCGGCATGATCGCCCCCGACCAGACCACCTTCGACTACCTGGAGGGTCGCCCGCACGCGCCCCGGGGCGAGGACTGGGACGCCGCGGTCGAGTACTGGAAGACCCTGGGCACCGACGAGGACGCGGTCTTCGACCACGAGATCTTCATCGACGCCACCCAGCTGACCCCGTTCGTCACCTGGGGCACCAACCCGGGCCAGGGTGCGCCGCTCGGCGCCAACGTCCCGGACCCGGCCTCCTTCGCCGACCCGCAGGAGCGGACCGCCGCCGAGAACGCCCTGAAGTACATGGGCCTGGAGGCCGGCACCCCGCTGCGCGAGGTCAAGGTCGACGCCGTCTTCGTCGGCTCCTGCACCAACGGCCGGATCGAGGATCTGCGGGCCGCCGCAGCCATCCTGGACGGCCGGACGATCGCCGACGGCGTGCGGATGCTGGTCGTCCCCGGCTCGGTGCGGGTCGCCCTGCAGGCCGTCGAGGAGGGCCTGGACAAGGTGTTCACCGCCGCCGGTGCCGAATGGCGCCACGCCGGCTGCTCGATGTGCCTGGGCATGAACCCCGACCAGCTGGCCCCCGGTGAGCGCTGCGCCTCCACCTCGAACCGCAACTTCGAGGGTCGCCAGGGCAAGGGCGGCCGTACCCACCTGGTGTCGCCGCAGGTCGCCGCCGCGACCGCGCTCCTCGGCCGACTGGCCGCACCCGCCGATCTCTCGTCCAACGTCGCTGTGGAGGCCTGAGCAGCATGGAGAAGTTCACCACCCACACCGGCCGCGCCGTCCCGCTGCGCCGCAGCAACGTCGACACCGACCAGATCATCCCGGCGCATTGGCTCAAGAAGGTCACTCGTTCCGGTTTCGAGGACGGCCTGTTCGAGGCCTGGCGCAAGGACGAGTCGTTCATCCTGAACCGGCCCGAGCGGCAGGGTGCGACGGTCCTGCTGGCCGGTCCCGAATTCGGCACCGGATCCTCCCGCGAGCACGCGGTCTGGGCCTTGCAGAACTACGGATTCCACGCGGTCGTCTCGTCCCGCTTCGCCGACATCTTCCGCGGCAACTCGCTGAAGAACGGCCTGCTCACGGTCGTGCTGCCGCAGGAGACGGTGGAGCGGCTCTGGGAGCTCGTGGAGGCCGATCCGACCGCCGAGATCACCGTCGACCTGGAGGCCCGCGAGGTCCGCGCCGAGGGCGTCACGGCCCCGTTCGAGCTGGACGACAACGTCCGTTGGCGGCTGCTGAACGGCCTGGACGACATCAGCATCACCCTGCAGAACGAGGCCGACATCGCGACCTTCGAACAGACCCGGCCCGCCTTCAAGCCGCGTACTCTGCCGGTCGCCTGAGCGCCACGGGAGAACAAGCATTCTGACGTTCCACCGGATGGTCCGCCTCCCCTCGGGGGGGCGGACCATCCGCCGTTCCGGGCCCCGAGTTACCGTCCGGAGCCGGCCCCCGATTGCCGATTTGGCATTGCCGCAGAGGCCCCGCGCAAGCACAACTGCGGGTAGATGGCACAATCAGTACATGCACCGGCACCATGAACCTCCGTACGCGGGTGGCGAACCCGCGTCACCGGAGTCCACGGGCCGGGGATCCGAACGCCGAATTGACGATCGGCCGGACGCCGCCACCTCACCTGCTGAGGGGCCGGACGACCCGGAAGTCGCAGCGCTCTACGCGCTTGTGGCCGAGCGGTTGAAGCAAGCTCACGCCCGCGTGCATGCGCTGAACGTGTCTGCCGATGCAAAGACCGCTCTCACCCGTCAACTCCTCATCGTCACCGAGGCCGCCAAGCGCGATCTTCCGGGGGCGGCAAGGCGGTTGAGTCGCTTTGTGCATGACCTCGACGAGGGGCGCCCGCCCGTCGCCTGAGGTCGCCGACGCGCAAATCCATTGCGACACTAGGGTGATTCGCGCGTTTGGTAATTGAAAGTCCGCAGATACATACCTAACGTGCGAAATGAACGGATGGAATCATCCGGCGCCCGTTTCCGAAGGGGAAGACGTGAACAAGGCTCAGCTTGTCGAAGCGGTGGCCGAGCAGCTGGGCGGTCGCAAGGCTGCCGCAGAGGCCGTCGACGCAGTGCTCGACACCATGGTCCGCGCCGTTGTGGCCGGTGACCGGGTGTCGGTCACCGGTTTTGGCACCTTTGAGAAGGTGGAGCGCTCCGCGCGCTTCGCCCGCAACCCGCAGACCGGCGAGAAGGTCAAGGTCAAGAAGACCTCGGTGCCCCGCTTCCGTCCCGGCCAGGGCTTCAAGGACCTGGTCAGCGGCAGCAAGAAGCTGCCGAAGGAAGGCCCCTCGGTGAAGAAGGCCCCCAAGGGCTCCCTCACCCCGGGCAAGAGCGGTGTCGCCGCGACCCCGGCCGCCAAGCGCGCCGCCACCAAGCGCGCCGCCGCGGCCGCCGCCACGCCGGCCGCCGCCACCAAGAAGGCCGCTGCCAAGAAGACGGCGACCACGCCCGCCGCCAAGAAGACCACGGCCGCCGCCGCCAAGAAGGCGACCGCCACGGCCAAGAAGACCACGACCGCCGCCGCCGCCAAGAAGACCTCGGCCGCCGCGACGAAGAAGACGGCCGCCGCCACCAAGAAGACGGCGACCGCGCCCGCCGCCAAGAAGACCACGGCCACCGCCGCCAAGAAGGCGACCGCCACGGCCAAGAAGACGGCTCCCGCGAAGAAGACCGCCACCCGCAAGACCACCGCGCGCAAGACCAGCGCGAAGTAGTCGTCGGACGGCTTTCCAGGGCCGTGGCGCACCCCCTCCCGGAATTCCGGGTGGGCGGGCCGCCACGGCTCTTCCGTTTTTCGGGGCGCGCGCAGGCCACCTGCCCGCCCGGTCACCCGGGCCGGTCGGCGGGGCGAACGGGAAGAACGAGAAGAACCGGGAGAGGAACCGCCGGGGCGCCCGTGCGGGCCCGGTCAGGCCTCGGCCGGGTCGGGGAAGGTCTGCAGCGTCAGGAAGACCACCCGGCGGGCATCGCCCGCCCCCTCGGTGCGGATCCGCACCCGCTGGCCGGGGCGCAGCAGCCGCAGGCCGCCGGCGTCGAAGGCGGCCGCGTCGAACGGCACCGGGGTCCCGTCGTCGAGCAGCACGGAGCCGGCCCGGGTGGCGGGGTCGAAGGTGAACGCGGTGGCCTGCATGGAAGCAGCATAGCGAGCACCACCGACAGGCCCCGGAGGCAGTCAGGAGGCAGTTCAGCGCCGCCCGCGGGGGATTGTGGAGCGCTTCGGCGCGGGGAGCCCGAGCGCGTCCGCGAGCCGGGCCGACAGGGCGCCGGTGTGCGGGCCGACGCCGAGCGCCAGTGCCTCGCCGAGGTCGGCGCCGGTGTCGACGTCCCGGCGCACCGACTCCACGCCGTGCAGGCGCAGTTCGCGGGCACCGCCGGCCGCGTGCCGGGCCCGGGAGCCGTCGCCGAAGGCGGGGGCGAGCGGACTGCCGGGGGCGCAGGCGAGCAGGGTGGTGCCCAACCCGGGACTGTCGGCCAGGAACGCCCGCCCGGCCGGCCCCGCCGCGGCCAGCACCCGGGCCAGTTCGGCCGGGCGCAGGGCCGGCAGGTCGGCGGAGAGCGCGGCCAACGGGGCGCGCGGGGCGAGGGCCAGCGCGACAGCCGCGCCGTGCGCCAGTGCGTCGTTGAGGCCGCCGCCCGGTTCGTCGCCGACCACGATCGCGCCGAGCGCGGCGAGGCGCTCGCCCGCCGCGGCGTCCCGGGTGACCACCAGGACCCGGGACACGCCCGGGGTGGCCAGCGCGGCGGTCACGGTGTCCAGCGCGAAGGAGAGCGCCAGGTCCGCGCGGTGCGGTCCGGCGAAGGGCGCCAGGCGGGTCTTCGCCAGGGCGAGCCGCTTGAGCGGCAGCACCAGCGACCAGCCGGCGGTGGGTGCGGGGGGCGCGACGGGCCCGGTGGGGCGTACGGTGTCCTGGGTCATCGGCGTCATTGTGACGCCGGTCCCGGAACCCTCGCCAGGCCGTCCGAACTGTGCGGACGTGCGTTTGGTCACGCCCACCCGACGTGCTGGCGGGGTTGCTCGACAGCCGGTTCGCGGTCGGGCGAGACTGTTCCGCGCCCGGGCCCCGTCCGACGGGGGTCACGGGCGGCGAGAGACTGCGGCACCCCACGTGCCGCACCGGATGAGGAGGACCTGGGGTGGCCCGCCGCTCGTACGCCAGCTTCGGCAACGCCGACTACGGCATCTGGTACCGCTTCGCGGCCGTGCTGGTGAAGCCGGTGACGACCGCGCTGGTCAAGCCCGACTGGCGGGGCTGGGAGCACCTGCCGAAGGAGGGCGGCTTCATCGCCGCGGTCAACCACAACTCGATCATCGACCCCGTGGTGTACGCGCACTGGCAGTACAACAGCGGACGGCCGCCGCGCATCCTCGGCAAGTCCTCGCTGTTCTCGGTCCCGTTCATCGGCTTCATGCTGCGCAAGACCGGGCAGATCCCGGTGTTCCGCGAGTCGACCGACGCCGCGCACGCGTTCCGGGCCGCCATCGACGCGGTGAACGGCGGCCAGTGCGTCCAGTTCTACCCGGAGGGCACGCTCACCCGGGACCCGGACCTGTGGCCGATGACCGGCAAGAGCGGGGTGGCCCGGGTCGCCTTGATGACCGGTGCGCCGGTCATTCCGGTGGCGCACTGGGGTGCGCACGAGATCATCCCGCCGTACGGCCGGGGTGGCTCCGGGAAGAGCCGGTTCAACCTGTTCCCGCGCCACCGGGTGACGGTGGCGGCCGGGCCGGCCGTGGACCTGAGCAAGTACCAGGGCCAGGAGCTGACCGCCCAGGTGCTCCGGGACGCCACCGAGGACATCATGCAGGCGATCACCGCCGTGCTGGCCGGGATCCGCGGCGAGGAGCCGCCGGCCGAGCGCTACGACATGCGTACGGCGGCCCGGCACCGGGCGGCGGCGGCCGCGGCCGAGCGGCAGCGGGCCGCCGGCACGCGCAGGAACGGTACCGAGGAGGCCGGCAAGTGACCCGATGTGCGGTGTTCGGAACGGGGTCCTGGGGGACGGCGTTCGCGATGGTGCTGGCCGACGCGGGCTGCGAGGTGACGCTCTGGGGGCGCCGGCGGGAGCTGGTGGACGCGATCCACACCACTCACGTCAACCCGGACTACCTGCCCGGCGTTCCGCTGCCCGGGTCGATCCGGGCGACGGTGGACCCGGCGACGGCGCTGGCCGGCGCCGACTTCGCGGTGCTCGCCGTGCCCTCCCAGACGCTGCGCGAGAACCTGGCCTCCTGGGCCTCGCTGATCGAGCCGCAGACCGTGCTGGTCAGCCTGATGAAGGGCATCGAACTCGGCACCGCCAAGCGGATGAGCGAGGTCATCGCCGAGGTCGCCGCGGTCGGGGCGGAGCGGGTGGCGGTCGTCAGCGGCCCCAACCTGGCCCGGGAGATCGCCAACCGGCAGCCCGCCGCGAGCGTGGTGGCCTGCACCGACGAGGCGGTCGCCAAGCGGCTCCAGGCGGCCTGCCACACGCCGTACTTCCGCCCGTACACCAACACCGACGTGATCGGCTGCGAGCTGGGCGGCGCGGTGAAGAACGTGATCGGCCTGGCGGTCGGCATGGCGGACGGCATGGGGCTCGGCGACAACACCAAGGCGACGCTGATCACCCGCGGGCTGGCCGAGACGACCCGGTTGGGGCTGGCGCTCGGCGCCGACCCGTACACCTTCGCCGGGCTCGCCGGGATGGGCGACCTGGTGGCGACCTGCTCCTCGCCGCTCTCCCGCAACCACACCTTCGGCACCAACCTGGGCCGGGGGATGTCGCTCGCCGAGACCATCGCCGCCACCCGGCAGACCGCGGAGGGCGTCAAGTCCTGCGAGTCGGTGCTCGACCTGGCCCGGCGCAGCGGCGTCGACATGCCGATCGTCGAGGCCGTGGTGGACGTGGTGCACAACGGGCGCCCCACCCAGGAGGCGTTGCAGGCGCTGATGTCGCGCTCGGCCAAGGCCGAGCGGCACTGACGCCCGGCGCGCGCGGACCGGGTGGCTGACTTTCCGCAAACACCTCGCACGGTAGTCTCAAACCCGATATGAGCATCGAACAGACCCCCCCGAATCCGTCCGCGAAGCCGCGCGTAGCGCTCGTCTTCGGTGGCCGCAGCTCCGAGCACGCCATCTCGGTGACCACCGCGGGCAGTGTGCTCAGGGCGATCGACCGCGAGAAGTACGACGTGCTGCCGATCGGCATCACCCATGAGGGCCGCTGGGCGCTGGTCGGCGACGATCCGGCCCGGATGGCCATCACCGACGGCCGGCTGCCGGACGTCGCCCAGGTCGCCGAGGCCGTCGACGGCCAGGTCGTGCTGCCGGTCAGCCCGGACAGCCGCGAGGTGGTCTGGAGCGAGCCGGGGGCCGCTCCCAAGGCACTCGGCGAGGTGGACGTGGTCTTCCCGCTACTGCACGGCCCCTGGGGCGAGGACGGCACCCTGCAGGGGCTGCTGGAGCTGTCCGGTGTGCCCTACGTCGGCAACGGCGTGCTCTCCAGCGCGGTGGGCATGGACAAGGAGTTCACCAAGCGGATCCTGGCCTCGCACGGTCTGGGCGTCGGCTCGTACACCATCGTCCGGCCGCGGGAGTGGGAGAGCGAGGCCGGCCGCGCGGCCGTCCGCGAGCGGGTCGGTCAGCTCGGCCTGCCGCTGTTCGTCAAGCCCTGCCGGGCCGGCTCCAGCATCGGGATCACCAAGGTCAAGGACCTCGCCGAGCTGGATGCCGCGATCGAGGAGGCCCGCCGGCACGACCCCAAGCTGATCATCGAGGCCGGGGTCTCGGGCCGCGAGATCGAGTGCGGGGTGCTGGAGTTCGAGGACGGCCCGCGCGCCAGCGTCCCGGCCGAGGTCCTGGTCGGCGGCGACTACGAGTTCTACGACTTCGAGGCCAAGTACATCGACTCCTCCGAGGTGCGCATTCCGGCCGAGCTGGCCGGGGCCGAGCTCGCCGAGATCCGCCGTCAGGCGGTCGCCGCGTTCGAGGCGCTCGGCTGCGAGGGCCTGGCCCGGGTGGACTTCTTCCTGCTGGACGACGGCAGCTGGATGATCAACGAGGTCAACACCATGCCGGGCTTCACCCCGATCTCGGCCTACCCGAAGATGTGGGAGGCCAGCGGTCTGTCCTACCCGGAGCTGATCGACCGGCTGCTGCAGGCGGCGCTGCGCCGCTCGACCGGTCTGCGGTAGGCGCACGCACGACGGAGAAGGGCGGTCCGGGAACCTCCGGACCGCCCTCGCGCTGTCCGGCCGCTACGGGATGTTCGCCTTCACCACGGGGTTGAGGGCGGCGACCGGGTCGAGCGGGTTGGCGAAGGCCCCGCCGGGGACGGTCACCTCGACGTACGCCCGGCGCATCGTCGTGATGAAGCGGTAGCCGCCGTCGTCGAGCTTCTGCGACCACCAGGTGACGTCGTCGATGGTGGGGGAGAGGTCCTTGGCGTGCTCGCCGTTCAGCTCCTCCGGCCGGTCCACGCCGCAGCGCAGCACGGTGCGCGGCGAGCTGGCCCAGGCGGCCACGTACAGGGACGCGGGCGACGGGTCCTTGCGGGCGTGGCCGAGCACCTCCGGCGGCAGTGCCGCGGCCAGCGCCTGGCAGTACGCGGCGACCTTGCCGGTGGGCGTCGGCACCTCGACGTTCGCGGGCGCGCCCCAGCTGCCGATCAGCACCACGACGGTGCAGCTCAGCGCCAGGGGCAGGGCCAGCCACCGGATGGGGGCGGGCAGCGCCGTCAGGAAGCGGGGGACGCGGAGTTCTGGGGCCACCCGCCGATCGTAGCCGGGGCGCGGGGTGGGTCCGCGAAGGCCCGTCGTCCGCCCGGAGGGCGGGCCTTCGCGGGCACACCCTAGAGGTGGACCACCGGACAGGTCAGCGTGCGGGTGATGCCCTCGACCTGCTGGACCTTGGCCACGACCAGGCGGCCGAGGTCGTCCACGGTCTCGGCCTCGGCCCGCACGATCACGTCGTACGGGCCGGTCACGTCCTCGGCCTGGAGGACGCCGGGGATCTCGGAGATGGACAGGGCCACGGCGGTGGCCTTGCCTACCTCGGTCTGGATCAGGATGTATGCCTGTACCACGGGGGGACCTCCCGGCGGCTGGGTACGGGGAACGGCGCCGTGATCGCCCGCTCGGGCGTCGGGGGTGGGGAACGGGTTCACCGGCATTCCGATCACCACGCTACCGCGCAGCGGGCCGGGGAGGGGAGACTTCCGCACCCCCGGAGGGCGTACGCTGCGCGCGGGGGAGCGGGGGCACGAGTTCTGATTCCGATGGAAACGCGAGAGGACGGCAGATGCAGGGGACCGTGGGCGAGCTCGGCGAGTTCGGACTCATCAGGGAGCTGACGGCCCGGGTACCGCTCACCGACGCGGTCGACCTCGGTCCGGGCGACGACGCCGCGGTGGTGAAGGCGCCGGACGGCCGGGTGGTCGCCACCACGGACGTGCTGATCGAGAACCGGCACTTCCGCCGGGACTGGTCGACCGCCTACGACGTGGGCCGCAAGGCCGCCGCCCAGAACCTCGCCGACGTGGCCGCGATGGGCGCGGTGCCCACCGCGATCCTGCTCGGTCTGGTCGCCCCCGCCGACCTTCCCACCACCTGGGCCACGGAACTGATGGACGGGCTGCGCGACGAGTGCCAGGTGGCCGGCGCGACGGTGGTCGGCGGCGACGTCGTGCGCGGTGACGTCATCACCCTGGCCATCACAGCGCTCGGAGATCTCCAGGGGCGCGCACCTGTGACGCGCGCCGGGGCCCAGGTGGGCGACGTGGTCGCGGTCACCGGCTGGCTCGGCTGGTCCGCCGCCGGACTGACCGTGCTGCAGCGAGGCTTCCGCTCGCCGCGCGCCTTCGTCGAGGCGCACCGCCGGCCCGAACCGCCGTACCACGCGGGCCCGGCCGGGGCCGAGTTGGGCGCCACCGCGATGGTCGACGTGAGCGACGGACTGGTGGCCGACCTCGGCCATGTCGCCCGGGCCAGCGGGGTGGACATCGACCTGCGGGCCGCCCACTTCGACGTTCCGGCGCAGATGGCCGACATCGGCCAGGCGGTCGGCGTGGACCCGCTGGTCTGGGTGCTCTCCGGCGGCGAGGACCACGCGATCGTGGCGACCTTCCCGCGCGGCGTCCAACTGCCCGCCCGCTGGCGGGTGGTGGGCGAGGTGACCGGTCGGGCCCGGCCGTCCCGCGGCGGCCGGGTGACGGTGGACGGCGAGCCCTGGGACCGGGTCGGCGGCTGGGACCACTTCGCCGAGTGAGACCGCCCTGGTCGCCCCGGTCGCCCCGGCCCGTCCGTCGCCCCGGTGCGCGGATTGCGCGTGACGCTCCGGCCGAGCGGCGCACGGGCCCGGGCCGGGGGACGGCGTAGGCTTGCGCTCAACCGGGCCCACCCGCGTCCACACGCGAGTGGTCTGAACCACTGTGGAGCGGGGAGCACAGCCACCATGCGCATCGGTGTCCTGACGAGCGGCGGCGACTGCCCCGGTCTCAACGCGGTGATCCGCTCCGTGGTGCACCGGGGAACCGATGTGCACGGTGACGAGATCGTCGGCGTCGAGGACGGTTTCCTCGGTCTGATCGAGGGCCGCACCCGGCCGATCTCGCACGACGACGTCACCGGTCTGCTGACCCTCGGCGGCACCATCCTGGGCTCGGCCCGGGTCCAGCGCGACCGGATCGCCTGGGCGGTGGAGAACGCGCAGACCCTGGCCCGCGACATCGGCATCGACGCGCTGATCGCGATCGGCGGCGAGGGCACGCTGACCGCCGCCAAGATGTTCAGCGACGCCGGCCTGCCGGTGGTCGGCGTGCCGAAGACCATCGACAACGACATCGACGCGACCGACGTCACCTTCGGGTTCGACACCGCGGTGCATGTCGCGACCGACGCGATCGACCGGCTGAAGACCACCGCCGAATCCCACCAGCGCGTGATGGTCGTGGAGTTGATGGGCCGGCACACCGGCTGGATCACCCTCACCGCAGGGATGGCGGGCGGCGCCCACGGCATCCTGATCCCGGAGAAGCCCTTCGACATCGAGGCGGTGGCCCGGATGGTCGAGGACCGCTTCTCCCGGGGCAAGAAGTTCGCCATCATCGCCGTCGCCGAGGGCGCGGCCCCGACGCCCGGGACGATGCGCTTCGACCACGGCGCCGTCGACCAGTTCGGCCACCGGACCTTCGGCGGGATCGGCAACCGCCTCGCCCACGAGCTGGAGGACCTGCTCGGCAAGGAGGCCCGGCCGGTCATCCTCGGCCACACCCAGCGCGGCGGCACCCCCACCGCCCGGGACCGGGTGCTCGCCACCCGGTTCGGCTGGCACGCCGTGGAGGCCGTCCACAAGGGTGCCTTCGGCCACTTCACCGCACTGCGCGGCAACGACATCGAGCTGGTGCCGGTCGCGGAGGCGGTCACCCACCTCAAGACCGTGCCGCAGGACCGCTGGGCGGAATCCGAAGCCGTGCTCTGAGGCGGCGCGGGTAGGTTGGGGCCCATGTCGCTCCCGTCTTCCACCCCCGCTCCCGACGGCCGCCCCCCGGCCGGCTCCTCCACCGCGCCCCCGCGGGTCCTCACCGTCGCCGGCTCCGACTCCGGCGGTGGCGCCGGCATCCAGGCCGACCTCAAGGCGATGCTGGCGCTCGGCGTCCACGGCATGAGCGTGATCACCGCCGTCACCGCGCAGAACTCACTCGGCGTCCAGGGCTACTGGGAGCTGCCGGCCGAGGCCGTCCGGGCCCAGTTCCGCAGCGTGGTGGACGACATCGGCGTCCAGGCCGTGAAGACCGGCATGCTCGCCTCGATCGAGCTGGTCGAGACCGTCTCCGAGCTGCTGGCCGGGGTGGCCGCCCCGGTGGTGGTCGACCCGGTCGGCGTCTCCAAGCACGGCGACGCGCTGCTGGCCGCCGAGGCCGTCGCCACCGTCCGGGAGAAGCTGCTGCCGGTCGCGACCCTCGCGACGCCCAACCTGCACGAGGTGACGCAGCTCACCGGGCGCACCGTCGAGGACGAGTCGCAGATGCTCGACGCGGCGAAGGCCCTGCTCGACCTGGGGCCGCGCTGGGTCCTGGTGAAGGGCGGGCACCTGGAGGGCGAGGCCACCGACCTGCTGTACGGCGGGGCGGGCGAGGAGCACTGGTACCGGGCGCCCCGCTACGACAACCGGCACACCCACGGCACCGGCTGCACGCTGGCCAGCGCCATCGCCGCCGGGCTGGCCAAGGGCGAGTCGCTGCCCGGGGCGGTGGCCTCGGCTAAGGCCTACGTCACCGGCGCGATCGCCGGCGGTTTCGCGCTCGGGGCCGGCATCGGCCCGGTCGACCACGCCTGGCGCTGGCGCTGAGCGGTCCGGCCGCGAACGACCATGGGCGGGCCCGAGGGCCCGCCCATGGAGGCTCCGAGCGAGCTCGGAGAAACCGGCCGGTACTGAGAAACAGGAAGCCGGCCCACCCGAGGATGGACCGGCTTCCTGGAGGACCGGCTTACCGGTCTGCGCGTCAGCGCGAGACCTTACCGGCCTTGATGCACGAGGTGCAGACGTTGAGCCGCTTCGGCGTCCGCCCAATCACAGCGCGCACCGTCTGAATGTTGGGGTTCCAACGACGGGGGGTACGGCGGTGAGAGTGGGAGATGCTGTTGCCGAAGCCCGGCCCCTTGCCGCAGACGTCGCAGTTGGCAGCCACAGGAGTCACTCCAAGACTTCAGATCATTTACGTTCGAAAACCCCGCCAACCCAGCGGAGCACTCTCGTGAACCTGACCGGACCAAGGGGGTGAGCCTGGACTGTTCCAGGCAACCGGAAGAGCATACAACGCTTGCTTCCGTTCAACGAAACTACCACGTCTGCGCAGGTGATCGCTGCGCTCGCTGCTTCCGACAGCCGCCCCCGGCCCCCGATAACCTGCCGGTACCACCCCTCGCCGTTCACGCGCAGGCCATCACGGCGTCCCATCCGGAGGAGACCTGGTGCTGACCACACTCGACGCCCCGGCCGTGCGCAGCTGGTGCCAGCTGGCCCTGCGCGCCCTCGGCCAGGCCCGCGAGGAGATCGACGCACTCAACGTCTACCCCGTCCCGGACGGCGACACCGGCACCAACCTCTACCTGACCGTGGAGTCCGCCGCCGCCGAAGTGGAGAGCCGCTTCACCGACCCGGCGGGCGGCCCGCTCCCCGGCCTCGCCGAGGCCGCCCGGGCGATGGCCCGCGGCGCGCTGGTCGGCGCCCGGGGCAACTCCGGCGTGATCCTCGCCCAGTGGCTGCGCGGCACCGCCGAGCAGCTGGCCCAGGGCGGTGGCGCCGACCAGCTGCGGGCCGCCCTCCAGCGGGCCGCCGAGTCCGCCTACCAGGCGGTCGCCGATCCGGTCGAGGGCACGCTGCTGACCGTCGCCCGGGTGGCCGCCCGGGAGGCGGGCAGAGCCGGCGACGGCCTCGCCCAGGTCGCCGAGACCGCCTACCGGGCGGCCCGGGACGCGCTGCGGCACACCCCCGAGCAACTCGCCGTCCTGGCCGAGGCCGGTGTGGTGGACGCGGGCGGGCGCGGCCTGGTCGCCGTCCTCGGGGCGCTCGCCGACGCGGTGGCCGGCCACCAGCCGATGGGCCCGGTCGCGCTGCGCGGGGACGTCCGGCTGGTCGAGAGCTGCGGGAGCCACGTCCGACCCCCCGGCCCGGGCCACCCCGCCTTCGAGGTGATCTACCTGCTGGACGCCCCCGACGAGGCGCTCCCCGCGCTGCGCGAGCGGCTCGCCGGACTGGGCGACTCACTGGTGGTCGGCGGCGGCGACGGTCTCTGGAACGTCCACGTCCACGTGGACGACGCGGGGGCCGCAGTGGAGGCCGGCCTCGGGGCCGGACGGCCGCACCAGATCCGGATCACGCACTTCGCCGAGGCCGCCGCCCGGGCCGGCGCCGCAGACGACCGGGGCGAGCGCGAGGAGCGCACCCGGGCGGTCCTCTCGGTGGTCTCCGGCGCGGGCCTGGCCGAGCTGTGCGAGCAGGCCGGCGCCGTCGTCCTGCACGCCGACCCGGACCGCCCGCCGGCCAGCGCGGAACTCGCCGCCGCCGTCCGCCGGGCGGGCGCCCGCGAGGTCGTCCTGCTGCTGAACGACCCCGAGCTGCGGGCCGCCGCCGGGGCCGCCGCCGACCAGCTGCGCGAGGAGGGCGTGCGGATCGCCGTGCTGCCCACCCGCTCGCCGGTCCAGGGGCTGGCCGCGCTCGCCGTGCACGAGGCCGGCCGGCGGTTCGACGAGGACGTGGTCGCCATGACCTCCGCCGCGGGCGCCACCCGGTACGCCGAACTCGCCGTCGCCGAGGGGGAGTCCTGGACGATGGCCGGGGTCTGCCAGGCCGGGGACGTGCTCGGGCTGATCGACGGGGACGTGGTGGTGATCGGCACCGGCCCGGCCGAGGTCGGCGAGCGGGTGCTCGACCGGATGCTCGGCGCGGGCGGCGAACTCGTCACCCTGATCCTCGGCGAGGGCGCGGACGAGGAGCTGGCCGAGCGGCTGGTCGCGCACGCCCGGCACCGGCGGCCGGAGGTCGACGCGGTGGTCTTCCACGGCGGCCAGGAGTCCGCGCCGCTGCTCATCGGCGTGGAGTAGTGGGCCGGGCGGCGGGCGCGGCGGCGGCCCGCACGGCCGTGGGCGCCGCCGGGCAGCGGGTGGCGCCCGGAATGTCGGTCCGGTGGTGTAAACAAGGGCCTGATGGGCGCTCTCGATGAATCACTGACCAAGCTCGTCGGCGACCGTACCGCCAAGGTGCTCGCCGACAGCCTCAAGCTGCGCACGGTCGGGGACCTGCTGCACCACTACCCGCGCCGCTACGTCGAGCGCGGCCAGCTCACCAGCCTGGACGAGCTGGAGATCGACGAGCACGTCACCGTGCTGGCCCGGATCGAGAAGGTCACCCTGATCCCGTTCCGCGGCCGCAAGGGGGACCGCCTGGAGGTGGTCGTCACCGACGGCCGCAGCCGGCTCTCGCTGGTCTTCTTCAACCAGGGCTGGCGGCAGAAGGAGCTCCGGACCGGCGCCCAGGGTCTGTTCGCCGGCAAGGTCGGCGTCTTCAACCGGACCCGCCAACTGGTCTCGCCGGACTACCAGCTCCTCGACGAGGAGGCCGGGTCGGACGCCGCGCAGCAGTTCGCCGGCCGGCTGATCCCGGTCTACGGCGCCAGCGCCCAGATGCCCAGCTGGAAGCTGTCCATCTGCATCGAGACCGCGCTCACCAAGCACCTGGCCGACGTCGGCGAGCCGCTGCCCGCGGAGCTGCGCGAGCGGCACGAGCTGATCCCGTTGCCCGAGGCGCTGGAGCTGATCCACCGCCCGCGCAACCAGGCCGACCGCGAACGCGCCCAGAGCCGGCTCCGCTGGGACGAGGCCTTCGTCCTCCAGGTCGCGCTGGCGCAGCGCCGGGCCGCCGACTCCGCGCTGCCGGCCAAGCCGCGCCGGCCCCGCGCCGGCGGACTGCTGGACGCCTTCGACGCCCGGCTCCCGTTCACCCTCACCGACGGCCAGCACAAGGTCTCCGCCGAGATCGCCGCCGACCTGGCCACCGAACACCCGATGCACCGACTGCTCCAGGGCGAGGTCGGCTCCGGCAAGACGCTGGTCGCCCTGCGCGCCATGCTCGCCGTGGTCGACGCGGGCGGCCAGGCCGCCCTGCTGGCCCCCACCGAGGTCCTGGCGCAGCAGCACCACCGCTCGATCGTCGAGATGATGGGGGACCTGGCGGAGGGCGGCCTGCTGGGCGGCTCGGACCTCGGCACCCGGGTGGTGCTGCTGACCGGCTCGATGGGAGTGCCGGCCCGCCGTCAGGCGATGCTGGACATGGCCTGCGGGGACGCGGGCATCGCGATCGGCACCCATGCGCTGATCGAGGACAAGGTGCAGTTCCAGGACCTCGGCCTGGTCGTGGTGGACGAGCAGCACCGCTTCGGCGTCGAGCAGCGGGACGCGCTGCGCGCCAAGGGCGACCAGCCGCCGCACCTGCTGGTGATGACGGCCACCCCGATCCCGCGCACCGTCGCGATGACCGTCTTCGGGGACTTGGAGACCTCGGTGCTGGACCAGCTGCCGGCCGGCCGCTCACCGATCTCCACCCATGTCGTCCCGGCGCTGGAGAAGCCCAACTTCCTGGCACGGGCCTGGGAACGGGTCCGCGAGGAGGTGGCCAAGGGCCACCAGGCGTACGTGGTCTGCCCCCGGATCGGGGACGAGGAGCCCGCCGACGCCAAGAAGAAGCGCAGGTCCACGCCGGCCGAGGACCTGGAGGAGCTCACCGGCGCGGAGCCGGACGCGGGCGCCGGGAGCGACGACCGGCGCCCCCCGCTGTCGGTCGTCGAGACCGCCGAGAAGCTGGTGAAGGGCCCGCTGGCCGGGCTCCGGGTGGAGATCCTGCACGGCCGGCTCGCGCCCGACGCCAAGGACGAGGTGATGCGCCGGTTCGCGGCCGGCGCGGTGGACGTCCTGGTGGCCACCACGGTGATCGAGGTCGGGGTCAACGTCCCCAACTCCACCGCGATGGTGATCATGGACGCCGACCGCTTCGGCGTCTCCCAGCTGCACCAGCTGCGCGGCCGGGTCGGGCGCGGCAGCGCCGCCGGCCTCTGCCTGCTGGTCAGCGACATGCCGGCGGGCAGCGCCGCCCGGGCCCGGCTGGAGGCGGTGGCCGGCACCCTGGACGGCTTCGAGCTGTCCCGGATCGACCTCGAACAGCGGAGGGAGGGCGATGTGCTCGGCCAGGCGCAGTCCGGGGTGAAGTCCTCCTTGAAGGTGCTCTCCGTCCTGGAGGACGAGGAGGTCATCGTGACCGCCCGCGCCGAGGCCACCCGGCTGGTCGCCGAGGACCCGTCGCTGACCGACCACCCCGACCTGCGCACCGCGCTGGAGAGCCTGCTCGACGCCGACCGCGCGGCCTACATGGAGAAGGGATAGGCACCCGGAGACGGGCCGATCCCCTCGGGACCGCCCGCCGGCGGAGCCCGATTGTCAGACCCCCGCGAGAGAATGTAGTTGTTCAGGACGCACCCTCAAGGTGCGTACCTGGCACGACACTTGGGGGTCCTGCCATGGCATTCCGTCATCTCAACGAGCTCCCGCTGGGCGACAAGGTCTTCCGGATCGAACTCGCCAGCGACGACGACCGCGAGGTCACCCTCACCCTGACCGGCTGGCGCGAGGGGGCGGCCGCCGCGCCGCTCGCCTCGGGCAAGCTCCGCCTGCCGGTCGAGGACGTCGCCTCGCTGCGGATCGCGCTCAACCGCGCGCTCCGGGCGCTGGCGATCGTCGCCGACGTCTCCGAGCCCATCCCCGACCGCGACGTGCTGCGTGAGCTCTACCCCGGGCACGGCGCCCCCTGGGTGCCGCAGCACGAGGAGGAGCTGGTCCGGCGGTTCCACGACAGCGAGACCGTCGCCCGGATCGCCGCCCGCTTCGGCCGCACCCCCGACTCCGTCCGTACCAAGCTGCGCGAGCTCGGGCACGACCCGCGCCGCCCCGAGTTCTGCCCGCCCGACGGTTGCCTCTCGTGGTCCCGCTACGCCTCGCCGGCGCTGCTCGGCGCGGCGATCCCGCCCCAGCCGACGGCGGCGGACGCGAGCTGAGGGCTGTGTTGTCGCCCGCTCGCCTCCGGGCCGCTTGACCCGGCGCCGACGGTCGGCGCTCCGTCGCTCCTTCGTCGCTCCGTCGCTTCTCCCTTTCGGCACCGGCGCGGCCCTTCGGCTCGGGGCGGGTTCGG
>NZ_JBFAJO010000092.1:0-27896 GCF_040655255.1 Kitasatospora sp. NPDC050463 | reverse complement strand
GACGTGCTGTGGGCGATGCTGCGTGACAAGAGGCTGTTCACCTCCGCCCCGCCGGTCACGCAGACGGCTTGACACGGTCATTGAGATTCCTTCGGTCAGCGTCGGGGGCGGGGTCGGGGGCGGAGAGAGGCGGGGCGCCGTAGCCGGGGTTGGTCCGCTCGCCGCCGTCGCGGTGTCGGCTGGTCCGATCGGACCCCGGACGAAGAACCGGACGACCGTCAGGGCGGCGACGGGCGTGCCGGTCAGCGGGGAGTCCCTACGGCGGGCGAGGACCGGAGCGGCATGGTGGGACGCCCTCGCCGAGACCGTCCGGACTGATCATGGGCGTACTCCACCGCGTCCCCGAACGGGCGGGCAAGCCGACACGCCACGCCGGCGTCCGGGCCCCTTCGGTCGGTCCACCGGCGGCCGGGCGGGGTCCGGTCCGCGGTCACGCCCGGCGCGGCGCCGTGAGGGCGCGTAACCTGCTGAGCGGGCGGATGGAGGGGCCATGGCGGTGGAGGAGCAGCGAACCGGTAGCC
The DNA here is from genome assembly GCF_040655255.1 of Kitasatospora sp. NPDC050463. Taxonomy (NCBI): domain Bacteria; kingdom Bacillati; phylum Actinomycetota; class Actinomycetes; order Kitasatosporales; family Streptomycetaceae; genus Kitasatospora; species Kitasatospora sp. NPDC050463. Next base: position 27,375 of record NZ_JBFAJO010000092.1, on the reverse strand, counting down.
GGGTGAGCCGGCCGGAGATCAGGCTGGTCCGGCGCGGGTTCACCGACCCGGCGCAGGCCGTCCGGCTGCTCGCCGGGCCCGGCCTGGAGGGGCTGGCCGACGACCCGGTGCTGCTGGACGCGCTCGGCGCCACCGCCGACCCGGATCTCGCCCTGCTCGGCCTGGCCCGCCTCCTGGAGGGCGCCGACGAGACCGAGCGGCACACCCTGCGCGACACCCTCACCACCTCCAAGCCACTGCGCGACCGGCTGCTCGGCGTGCTCGGCGCGTCCACCGCGCTCGCCGACCACCTGGCCCGGCACCCGCACGACTGGCACGCGCTGGTCACCTTCGAGCTGCGCGACATGCACCCCGGTCCGGAGGACTTCCGGCGCGCGCTGCGCCAGGGCATGGCGGCGCACACCGCCGGTAGCCGCGCGGACGCGCTGCGGGTCGCCTACCGCCGCTGCCTGCTGGCCATCGCCGCCCGCGACCTCACCGGCACCACCGACCTCGCGCAGACCGCCGCCGAGCTGGCCGACCTCGCCGGCGCCACCCTGCAGACCGCGCTGGAGCTCGCCGCCGAGGAGGATCCGGAGGCCGCCGGCGCCTGCCGGCTGGCCGTCATCGGGATGGGCAAGTGCGGCGGGCGCGAGCTCAACTACGTCTCCGACGTCGACGTCATCTTCGTCGCCGAGCCGCAGGAGGGCGTCGACGAGCACGAGGCGCTCAAGGCCGCCACCCGGCTGGCCGCCGCGCTCACCCGCCTCTGCGCCGACACCACCGGTGAGGGCACCATCTGGCCGGTGGACGCCAACCTGCGCCCCGAGGGCCGCAACGGCCCGCTGGTCCGCACCCTGGCCAGCCACCAGGCGTACTACCAGCGCTGGGCCAAGACCTGGGAGTTCCAGGCGCTGCTCAAGGCCCGCCCGGTCGCCGGGGACGCCGAGCTCGGAGCGGCGTACCTGGCGGCGCTGGAGCCGATGGTCTGGCAGGCCGCCGCCCGCGAGAACTTCGTCACCGACGTGCAGCAGATGCGCCGCCGGGTGATCGACTCCATCCCCGTCACCGAGCTGGACCGCCAGCTCAAGCTGGGCCCCGGCGGCCTGCGCGACGTCGAGTTCTCCGTCCAGCTGCTCCAGCTGGTGCACGGCCGCACCGACCCGGCGCTGCGCAGCGGCAACACCCTGGAGGCGCTCGCCGCGCTCTCCCGGGGCGGCTACGTGGGCCGGGCCGACGCCGCCTCGCTGGACGCCGCCTACCGCTTCCTGCGCTCGCTGGAGCACCGGATCCAGCTGCACCGGCTGCGCCGCACCCACCTGATGCCCACCGGCCAGGAGGACCTGCGCCGGCTGGCCCGCTCGCTCGCCCCGCTGATCAACGACGACACCCGGGCCGACCCGGTCGCCGCCCTCCAGCGGGAGTGGAAGCGGCACGCCGTCGAGGTCCGCAGGCTGCACGAGAAGCTGTTCTACCGGCCCCTGCTGGACGCGGTCGCCGAGCTGCCGACCGGCGCGACCGGCCTCACCCCGGACGCGGCCCGGGCCCGGCTGGAGGCGCTCGGCTACGCGGACCCGGCCGCCGCGCTGCGCCACCTGACCGCGCTGGCCTCCGGCGTCAGCCGCAAGGCCGCCATCCAGCGGACCCTGCTGCCGGTGCTGCTCGGCTGGTTCGCCGACTCCGCCGACCCGGACGCCGGACTGCTCAACTTCCGCCAGGTCTCCGACGCGCTCGGCCGCACGCCCTGGTACCTGCGGCTGCTGCGCGACGAGAGCGCCGCCGCCGAGCAGCTGGCCCGGGTCCTCTCGGCCGGCCGGCTCGCCCCCGACCTGCTGCTGCGCGCCCCCGAGGCGGTCGCCATGCTGGGCGACCCGCAGGGCCTGGCGCCGCGCGGCCGGCCCGCCCTGGAGCAGGAGATACTGGCCGCCGTCGGCCGGGCCGACTCGGCCGCCGCGGCCGTCGCCGCCGCCCGCTCGGTGCGGCGCCGGGAGCTGTTCCGCACCGCCGCCGCCGACGTCCTCGGGCGGCTCGGCGACGACCCGGCCGAGGCCCTGGACGCCGCGGGCGAGGCGCTCACCGCGCTGAACGCGGCCACCCTGCAGGGCGCGCTGCGCGCCTGCACCGCCGCCTGGGAGGCCCGGAACGGGGACTTGCCGACCAGGATCGCGGTGATCGCGATGGGCCGGTTCGGCGGGCGCGAGCTCGGCTACGGCTCCGACGCCGACGTGCTCTTCGTCCACGAGCCCTGGCTCGGCTCGCTGGAGCAGGACGCCGCCCGGGCCGCCCAGGCGGTCTGCCACGAGCTGCGCACGCTGCTCTCCGGGCCGTCCACCGAGCCGCCGCTGGTGGTCGACGCCGATCTGCGCCCCGAGGGCCGCAACGGCCCGCTGGTGCGCACCCTCGCCTCGTACACGGCGTACTACCGGCGCTGGTCGCACGCGTGGGAGAGCCAGGCGCTGCTGCGCGCCGAGCCGGTGGCCGGGGATCCGGAGCTGGGGGAGCGGTTCCGGCAGCTGATCGACCCGCTGCGCTACCCGGGCGCCGGAGTGCCCGAGCGGGACGTGGTGGAGATCCGCCGGATCAAGGCCCGGATCGAGGCCGAGCGGCTGCCGCGCGGCGCCGACCCGACCACCCACACCAAGATCGGCCGGGGTGGGCTGGCCGACGTCGAGTGGACCGTCCAGCTCCTTCAGCTCCAGCACGGGCACGAACTGCCGGCGCTGCGCACCACCCGGACCAGGCCCGCGCTGGCGGCCGCCGCCGCGGCCGGGCTGATCGGGGCGGAGGACGCGGCGGTGCTGGACGCCGCCTGGGTGCTGGCCTCCCGGGTGCGCTCCGCGGTGATGCTGGTCCGTGGCCGGCCGGGGGACAGCTTCCCCGGGGACGCCCGGGAGCTGGCCGGCGTGGCCCGCTACCTCGGCTACGGTGCCGGGCACAGCGGCGAGCTGGTGGACGACTACCGGCGCACCACCCGGCGGGCCCGGGCGGTGGTGGAGCGGCTGTTCTACGGGTGAGGCCCCGGCACCCGGGTACGGCCAAGAGTCCCGGTGCGGCGAGGCCCGGGCACCCGGGTACGGCGAAGGGCCCGCGGAACGCTCCGCGGGCCCTTCGCCGTACCGTCGTTCAGCGCCGCCCGGCGCTCACCCCGGGCGCGCTCCACTGCTCGGGCACGGTGATCGGCTCCTCCGCCGTCTCCCGGGCCGTCTCCCGGGCCGGGATCCTGGGCAGTCGGTAGACCCAGACGTGGTACGTCAGCCGGGCCGCGACGAAGCCGACCGAGAGGCAGACGATGCCGCCGACGGCATCCATCCAGAAGTGGTTGGCGGTCGAGACGATCACCACCAGGGTGGCCACCGGGTAGAGCAGGCCGAGCACGCGGACCCAGGTCGCGCGGGCCAGGAAGAAGATGGCCAGACCGCACCAGAGCGACCAGCCGATGTGCATCGAGGGCATCGCCGCGTACTGGTTGGAGACGTGCGTGGCCGGCCCGGACGCCATCGAACCCCAGGTGTTGTGGACCTTCAGGGTGTCGATGAAGCCGCCGTCGGTCATCAGCCGGGGCGGGGCCAGCGGGAAGAAGTAGAAGCCGACCAGGGCGATGCCGGTGGTGACGAACAGCACCGTGCGGGCCGCGACGTAGCGGCCGGGGTGTCGGCGGTAGAGCCAGACCAGGACGCCGATGGTCACGATGAAGTGCAGCGTCGCGTAGTAGTAGTTCATCCCGACGATCAGCCACGAGAGCTTGTCGACCGCGTGGTTCACCGAGCGCTCGATGGCGACGCCGAAGCTCTGCTCGAAGTCCCAGATCAGGCTCGCGTGCCGCTGGGCTATCGCTTCCTGTTCGGGGACGGCGTTGCGGACGAGGGAGTAGACCCAGTAGCTGATCCCGATCAGCGCCAGCTCGAACCAGATCCGTGGCCGGGCCGGCGAACGGCGCTGGTCACGGATGTGCCGGCGCAGCGCGGCTGAGCGGGACTGGGCGACGCGGGTGGCTCCGTCGGGCATCCGGCCGGAGGTGGCCGGGCCCGTCGCGGAACCGCCACCGTGCGCCGCACCGGGGCGCTCGGCGCCGGTCTGCTGGATCTCGGTCGGTTCCCCCATGGACGAGAAGTCTGCCAGACGTCCCGTAGCCGTCTGCTCATCCTCTGGAAGTGGATTCTTCACCGACTGTCCCCCTTGAGGGCTAGGGGACGGCTCCCACCGGGGTAGGGGGTGCGGTGGGATCTGGTACGAACCGGTGGGACGGGCATACGTCCTATTGTCACGCCGGGTGCTCCGGGTGGCGCAATCGGGGGCGGACAACGGCTCGCGGGGGCCGAGTTTCCAGGACCGAAACGCTTTCTGCATCTTGCTGAAACAGATTGCAGACCGCTAGCGTCCTGGCAACTCGACACCCCTTTCCCCGCAAGGGAGCCCTCAGTGGCCGATGTCCCGCCCCGCCCCCGGCGGAGCACCACCCCGACCCGCAGACCCGGTCGCACGGCCGTCCTGCTCGCCGCGACGCTGACCGCCGCCACCCTCGGCACCGCGGCTCCTGCGGCCCTCGCCGCGGCGCCGCCCGGCCCGCCCTCGGACGCCGCGCTGGCCGCCACCGCGGGGCGGCACGACCTCACCCGCGAGCAGTTCTACTTCGTCCTGCCGGATCGTTTCGCCAACGGCGACCGGGCCAACGACACCGGAGGCATCACCGGCAGCCGGCTGGACCACGGCCTCGACCCGGCCGACAAGGGCTTCTACCACGGAGGCGACCTCGCGGGCCTGATCCAGCGGCTCGACTACGTGCAGGACCTCGGCACCACCGCGATCTGGATGGCGCCGATCTTCAAGAACAAGCCCGTCCAGGGCTCGGGGGACGCGGCCTCGGCCGGCTACCACGGCTACTGGATCACCGACTTCACCCAGGTCGACCCGCACTTCGGCACCAACGAGCAGCTCAAGGAGCTGATAGCCAAGGCGCACGCCCGGGGCATCAAGGTCTTCTTCGACGTCATCACCAACCACACCGCCGACGTCCTCGACTACGGGCAGAAGCAGTACGGCTACCGCTCCACCGGGGCCTACCCGGTGCTGGACGTCGACGGGCGGCCGGTCGACGAGACCGCCGCCGCCGACGCGGGCGTCGGATCCACGGCCGCATGGCCGCGGCTGACCAAGGACTCGTTCCCCTACAGCCCGGTCTTCCGCAACCCGGCCGACGCCGGTGCCAAGACCCCGGCCTGGCTCAACGACCCCGCGCTCTACCACAACCGGGGCGACTCGACCTTCGTCGGCGAGTCCGCCACCGAGGGCGACTTCTCCGGTCTGGACGACCTCGACACCCAGAACCCCAAGGTGGTCAAGGGCTTCGAGAAGGTCTACCAGCAGTGGGTCAAGGACGCCGGCGTGGACGGCTTCCGGATCGACACCGTCAAGCACGTCAACATGGCCTTCTGGCAGCAGTGGGCTCCCGCGCTCAAGGACTTCGCCGCCAAACAGGGCAACAAGAAGTTCTTCATGTTCGGCGAGGTCTACTCCGGTGACCCGGCGATCACCTCGCCGTACGTCACCAGGGGCCGGCTCCAGGCCACCCTGGACTTCCCGTTCCAGAACGCCGCCCGCTCCTACGTCTCCCAGGGCGGCTCGGCCCGCGGCCTCTCCGACGTGTACGGGCAGGACTACCGCTACACCACCGCCGACACCGACGCCTACGAGCTGCCGACCTTCCTCGGCAACCACGACATGGGTCGCTTCGGGTCCTTCCTGATCGGCGACAACCCGGGCGCCGACGAGGACACCCTGCTGAAGAAGGACCGGCTCGCCACCGAGTTGCAGTTCCTCACCCGGGGCCAGCCGGTCGTCTACTACGGCGACGAGCAGGGCTTCACCGGCGCGGGCGGCGACAAGGACGCCCGGCAGGACCTGTTCGCCTCGCAGACCCCCTCCTACAACGCCGACCGGGTGCTCGGCGGCCCCGCCGGCTCCGCCGACCGCTACGGCCGGGAGGGTGCGCTCTACCGGGGCGTTGCCGCGCTGGCCGCGCTGCGCCGCGACCACCCGGCGCTCGCCGACGGCGCCCAGATCGAGCGGTACGCCGCCGACGGCGCGGGCGTGTACGCCTTCTCCCGGATCGACGCCGGGCAGCAGGTCGAGTACCTGGTCGCGGTCAACAACGCGACCGAGGCCAAGACCGTCACCCTGGACACCTTCTCGGCCGGCCAGGACTTCGACCGCATCCACCCGGCGGCGGGGGAGCGGCTGACCAGCGGCGCGGACCGCAAGGTCACCGTCACCGTGCCCGCGCTCTCCTCGGTGGTGTTCAAGGCCGCCGCGAAGCTCGCGCCCGTCGCGGCCGCGTCGCAGCTCACGCTGCGGACCCCGGCCGACGGCTCCACCGGCACCGTCACCGTCGGCGCGGGCGTCGACGGCGGCGGCTTCGACCGGGTCACCTTCGCCGCGCAGGTCGGTGACGCGCCCTGGCAGACCCTCGGCACCGCCGACAACGGGACGTACCGGGTCACCCAGGACCTGGGCGCCGTGAAGCCCGGCACGGTGGTCCGCTACAAGGCCGTGGTCCGGGACTCCAGCGGCCACCTGCGCTCGGCCACCGGCAGCTTCACCACCGGCACCCCGGCCCCCGCGCCGGCGCCCAGCGCCACCGCCCGCCCGTACGCCGTCGTGCACTACCAGCGCAAGAACGGCGACTACGACGGCTGGAACCTCTACGCCTGGGGCGACCTCGCGGACGGCGAGGCCACCACCTGGCCGGCCGGCCACGGCTTCACCGGCCGGGACGCGTACGGCGCCTTCGCCTACGTGAAGCTGAAGGAGGGCGCCTCGGACGTCGGCTTCGTCGTCGAGAAGGACGGCGTCAAGGACGTGGACGCCGACCGCCACATCGACGTCGGCGCGACCGGCGAGATCTGGCTGAAGGAGGGCGACCCGGCCGTCCGGACGGCCAACCCCGGGCCGGTGGACACCCAGCCCGCGAACACCGCGGTCATCCACTACAACCGGGCCGACGGGAACTACGACGGCTGGGGCCTGCACGACTGGACCGGCGCCGCCGCCCCGACCGACTGGGGCAACCCGCTGCTGCCCGCCCGCCGCGACGCCTTCGGGGCCGTCTTCGAGGTGCCGCTGGCCCCCGGCGCCACCAGCCTCAGCTACATCCTGCACCGGGGCAACGACAAGGACCTGCCCAACGACCAGTCGCTGGACCTCGCCGTCAACGGCCGCGAGGTCTGGATCCTCGGCGGCCGGGAGGGCTACCTGCTGCCGCAGAACGCCGCCGCCTCCTCCCAGCTGGACCTCGGCTCCGCCAAGGCCCAGTGGATCGACGCCCGGACGGTGGTGGTGCCCGCCGGGTACGGCGCGAACGACGCCGCGCTGGCCGGCGGCACCAGCGCCCAGCTGGTGTACGACCCCGAGGGCGGCATCCGCGCGGACAAGGGCGTGCTGAGCAAGCCCGGGCAGTGGATCCGGCTGGAGCCCGTCGCCGGCGGCCTGACCGGGGCGCAGCGGGCCAAGTACCCGCACCTGGCGGGTTACCGGGCCTTCACCGTGGACGCCCGCGACGCGGCCCGGGTGCCCGCCGCGCTCCGCGGTCAGCTGCTCTTCACCGAGCACCTGCCCAGTGGCGCGGCCCTGGCCGCCACCGGGGTGCAGATCCCGGGTGTCCTGGACGACCTGTACGCGCGCCGCACCGGCCGGGTGGACTTCGGCCCGGCCTACTACGACGGCAAGGTGGCGCTGTCGCTCTGGGCGCCGACCGCGCGGGAGGTCTCCGTCCAGCTCTTCGACGGACCGACCGGTGGTACGCCCAGGACCGTGCCGCTGAAGCTGGACGACGAGACCGGCGTCTGGGAACTCGTCCGGGACAAGGCCGAGCTGGACGGCAAGTACTACCTGTACCAGGTGAAGGTCTGGGCGCCGTCCGTCCGGCAGCTGGTGGTCAACACCGTCACCGACCCGTACGCGGTCGCCCTCTCCACCGACTCCCGGCGCAGCCTGGTCGCCGACCTCGCCGCCGCGGAGCTCAAGCCGCAGGGCTGGGAGAACCACGCCGTCCCGAAGGCCGTGCCGCCCGCGCAGCAGCAGATCCAGGAGCTGCACGTCCGGGACTTCTCGGTCGAGGACACCACGGTGCCGGCCGCCGAGCGCGGCACCTACCTGGCCTTCACCGAGTCGCAGTCGGCCGGCATGAAGCACCTGCGCGAGCTGGCCGGGGCGGGTGTGACCACCGTCCACCTGCTGCCGACCTTCGACATCGCCACCATCCGGGAGAACCGGGCCGAGCAGAAGCTGCCCGCCTGCGACCTCGGGGCGCTGGCGGCGGACGGCGAGCAGCAGCAGGAGTGCGTGGCGGCCGTGGCCGCCGAGGACGCCTACAACTGGGGCTACGATCCGCTGCACTACAACGTGCCGGAGGGCTCGTACGCCACCGACCCGGAGGGCACCGCCCGTACGGTGCAGTTCCGGCGGATGGTGCAGGCGATCCACGAGGCCGGGCTGCGCGTGGTCCTGGACGTGGTCTACAACCACACCGCCGCCGCCGGTCAGGCCGAGCACTCGGTGCTGGACCGGGTCGTCCCCGGCTACTACCAGCGGCTGGACGCCGACGGCAAGGTGACCACGGACAGTTGTTGCGCGGACACGGCGCCCGAGCACGCCATGATGAACCGCCTGGTGGTGGACTCGGTGACCACCTGGGCCCGCGAGTACAAGGTCGACGGCTTCCGCTTCGACCTGATGGGCCTGGACCCGAAGTCCACCATGCTGGACGTGCAGGCGGCGCTGCGGAAGATGACGCCGGAGTCGGACGGCGTCGACGGGAAGAACGTCTTCCTCTACGGCGAGGGCTGGAACTTCGGCGTCGTCGCGAACGGCGCCCGGTTCGAGCAGGCCACCCAGCTGAACATGGCCGGCACCGGCATCGCCACCTTCGACGACCGGATCCGGGACGCGGCCCGCGGCGGCAACTTCCAGCTCTCCTCGGCCCCGCAGCAGGGCTTCGCCTCGGGCCTGTTCACCGACCCCAACGGCTCGCCGGCCAACGGCGGCCCGCAGGAGCAGAAGGCCCGGCTGCTCCAGCAGATGGACCAGCTGAAGGTGGCGCTCACCGGCAACCTGGCCGGCTACTCCTTCACCGACAGTTCGGGCCGGGCCGTCACCGGTGCGGGCGTCGACTACAACGGCGCCCCGACCGGGTACGCGGCCAGGCCCGGTGAGGCGGTGGAGTACGTGGACGCGCACGACAACGCCGACCTGTTCGACGCGCTGGCGTACAAGCTGCCCGCCGCCACCGCGCCCGCGGACCGGGCCCGGATGCAGGCGCTCGCGCTCTCGCTGACCGCGCTCACCCAGGGGCCGGGCTTCGTCCAGGCCGGCACCGACCTGCTGCGCTCCAAGTCGCTGGACGCCAACTCCTACGACTCGGGCGACTGGTTCAACGCCATCCAGTGGGACCCTGCGCGGGGCAACGGCTGGGGTCGCGGGGTGCCGATGGCGGCCGACAACAAGGAGATGTGGCCGACCGCCAAGTCCCTGTTGGCGAATCCGCGGCTGGCGGTGGGCGCCGCCGACATCCGCGCGACCGGCGCGCAGTACCAGCAGTTCCTGCGGATCAAGCAGGGCTCGCCGCTGTTCTCGCTGCCGACCCTCGCCGCCGTGCAGCAGCGGCTCTCCTACCCGCTCTCCGGCACGGCCGGCGAGACGCCCGGGGTGATCACGCTGCACCTGGACGGCACCGGGCTGGCGGGTGCGGAGAAGGGCATCACGGTGGTGTTCAACGCCACGCCCGCCGCGCAGAGCCAGACCGTGGCCGCCCTGCGGGGGACGGCGCAGGCGCTGCACCCGGTCCAGGCGGGCGGGTCCGATCCAGTGGTCCGGCAGGCCGGATTCGCCGCCGCGACCGGGACCTTCACCGTGCCGGGCCGCACCGTGGCGGTCTTCGTCCAGAGCTGACGGGTCGCCGTACCCGGCCCCGCACCGCCTCCGGGTGGTGCGGGGCCGTGGTGTTTCCGGACGATGCCCGGCCGACGGGTGGCTGAAAATCGCCCCTGGCACGGCCGGAAAGGTGAGGTGACCGATCGGCCGGTGGCAGGGTCCGCCCGGTGGGCCCCGGGCGGGCCCGGAGCGCTGGTCAGTGCCCGCCGGAGGTGATCGAACCGTTCGGGCGGCAATGAAAACCGTCGTCGGTAGTTCGCGTGCCCGTAACACGGGTGGCGGTCCGACGGGTGAACGGGCCCGGTAGCTAATCGGCCAATCCGTGGCATGCATCTGTCATCAACGGCTCGTTTGCTGCCACGATTCCCCCGGCTGCAGACGAGGGGGCCCCACCCCCCGGTGCGGCTGTCCCAGGTCAGGTACAGCGCCTCTTCCTGTCAGCAATCGCTCGGCACATTGCTCCGCAACCGCACCCGCGCCGCGCACCCGGCGGCGGGGGCCCCCACTGCGCCGCAACCCCGCGGCCAGGTTCTCTCCACCGCACGCGCACCCCGCGTCGGTCGGAAAAGGAGTCCGCATGTCCCGTTACACCCAGGCTCGGAAGGCAGCGGTCGTCATGGCCGCCACCACCGCGCTGCTGGTGACCGGTATCCCCGTCATCGCGCAGGCCGCCACCCCGGACGCGCCGGCTGCCGTCGCGGCCCAGCAGACGAGCCGCGCCCAGCTGATCGCCTCCGCGACCCAGCAGACCACCACTCTCGCCCAGGCCCTCGGCCTCGGCGGCGAGGAGAAGCTGGTCACCAAGGACGTCGTCCAGGACGCGAACGGCGCCCGCCACCTGCGCTACGAGCGCACCTACGCCGGACTTCCGGTGCTCGGCGGCGACCTGATCGTCCACCAGGACGCAACCGGCGCCACCCAGGGTGTGACCAAGGCCGCGGACGCCTCGCTGACCGGTGTGAACACCACGCCGAAGCTGGCCGCGCCGGCCGCGCAGTCGGCCGCGCTCGCCGCCGAGTCCGGCGCCTCGCTGGAGAACGCGCCCCGCCTGGTGGTCTGGGCCGCCGACAACAGCCCGCGGCTGGCCTGGGAGACGGTCGTCTCCTCCACCGAGGAGGACGGCACCCCGAGCAAGCTGCACGTGGTCACCGACGCGACCTCCGGCCAGGTCATCCAGAAGTTCGAGGGCGTCAAGACCGGCACCGGCAAGGGCGTGTTCGTCGGCAACGTCACCATCGGCACGACGCTCTCGGGTTCGTCGTACCAGATGAAGGACGGCGCCCGCGGTGGGATGTACACCACCAACCTGAACCACGGGACCACCGGCACCGGCACCCTGTACACCAAGTCCAGCGACAGCTGGGGCGACGGCACGGCCGCCAACAGCGAGTCCGCCGCGGTCGACGCCCACTTCGGCGTCTCGGCCACCTGGGACTACTACAAGAACACCTTCGGCCGCAACGGCATCCGCAACGACGGTGCCGGCGCCTACAGCCGCGTCCACTACGGCCAGAACTACGTCAACGCCTTCTGGGACGACGAGTGCTTCTGCATGACCTACGGCGACGGCGCCAGCAACACCCACCCGCTGACCGAGCTCGACGTCGCGGGCCACGAGATGAGCCACGGCGTCACCTCCGCCACGGCCAACCTCACCTACTCGGGTGAGTCCGGCGGCCTCAACGAGGCCACCTCGGACATCTTCGGCACCATGGTCGAGTTCTACGCCAACATCCCGACCGACAACCCCGACTACCTCATCGGTGAGTTGATCGACATCAACGGGAACGGCACCCCGCTGCGCTACATGGACAAGCCGTCCAAGGACGGCGGCTCCGCCGACTACTGGTCCTCCACCGTCGGCAACAAGGACGTCCACTACTCCTCGGGCGTCGCCAACCACTTCTTCTACCTGCTGGCCGAGGGCAGCGGCGCGAAGGTCATCAACGGCGTCAGCTACAACTCGCCGACCCAGAACAACATCGCCGTCACCGGCATCGGCCGGGACAAGGCCGCGGCCATCTGGTACAAGGCCCTCACCACGTACATGACCTCCACCACCAACTACGCCGCGGCGCGCACCGCGACGGAGAAGGCGGCCACCGACCTCTACGGCGCGGGCAGCGCCGAGCTCCTCGCGGTCGGCACCGCCTGGGCGGGCGTCAACGTCGGCACCGTGCCCACCAACCCGGGTGGCGTCACCGTCACCAGCCCGGGCAACCAGAGCACCAAGGTCGGCACCGCGGTCAGCCTGAGCATCAAGGCCAACGGCGGCACCGCTCCGCTGACCTACTCGGCCACCGGCCTGCCGGCCGGCCTGTCGATCAACGCCTCGACCGGCCTGATCAGCGGCACCCCGACCACCGTCGGCACGTCCAGTGTGACCGTCACGGCCAAGGACTCGGCCGCCAAGACCGGTACCGCGAGCTTCACCTGGACCGTCACCGACGGCACCAGCACCTGCACCCCGGCGCAGCTGCTCGGCAACGCCGGCTTCGAGACCGGCAGCGCCGCGCCGTGGACCGCCACCAGCGGGGTCGTCGACAACAGCGCCTCGCAGGCCGCGCACAGCGGTTCGTGGAAGTCCTGGCTGAACGGCTACGGCTCCGCCCACTCGGACAGCCTCTCGCAGACGGTGACCATCCCGGCCGGCTGCAAGGCCTCGCTCAGCTTCTACCTGCACATCGACACCGCCGAGACCGGCACCACGGTGTACGACAAGCTGACGGTCACCGCCAACGGCACCGCGCTGAAGACCTACTCCAACGCGGACGCGGCGGCCGGCTACCAGCTGCGCACCTTCGACCTCTCGTCCTACGCGGGCCAGACGGTCACCCTGAAGTTCGCCGGCACCGAGGACGCCTCGCTGCAGACGAGCTTCGTGATCGACGACACCTCGATCGCCACCAGCTGACCCGACCCGCTCCGGCGGTCGGTAGAGCTCGGTAGAACCAGGTAGGACAGGGAGCAGGGCCCGGTAGCCACGGCTGCCGGGCCCTGCGTCGGTGCGTGCGGGCATCCGTGCGTCCCTGCGTCCGTGCGTCCGTGCGGCGCGGCCGGGTCGGTGGTCGGTGGCCGGGGCACGGACCGGCCGGCGAGCGCGGGTGCGTGAGCTTCCGGAAACCGGCCGGCAACTGCGGGGCAACCGGCGGGCAACACGAAACACGGGCGAAACGTGTCCGTCCGCAACCAGAAATCCGCCCTCGCGACACTCTCCCAACCGACCCGCGCTCCACCCTGGCGCGGGCCCGTGGGAAGGCACGCCCCTATGTTCCTGGCTGACTCGTCGCCCGGCCTCGACACCGGTGACACCGCCTGGCTGCTGGCCAGCACCGCTCTCGTCCTGCTGATGACCCCCGGCCTCGCGCTGTTCTACGGCGGCATGGTCCGCACCAAGAGCGTGCTCAACATGATCATGATGAGCTTCGTCTCCATCGCCGTGGTCACCGTGGTCTGGCTGCTGGCCGGCTACTCGCTCGCGTTCGGCCCGGACGTCGGCGGTTGGGGCCTGATCGGTGGCCCGGACCACCTCGGGATGGCCGGAATCACCCCCGCCTCGCTCACCGGCCACGTCCCCACCGTGCTGTTCGCCACCTTCCAGCTGACCTTCGCGATCATCACCGCCGCGCTGATCAGCGGCGCCATCGCCGACCGCGCGCGGTTCGGCTCCTGGGTCGCCTTCACCGCCGTCTGGACGCTGCTGGTCTACGTCCCGGTGGCGCACTGGGTGTTCGCGCCCGGCGGCTGGATCCTGTCGAGGCTCGGCGCGCTCGACTTCGCCGGCGGCACCGTGGTCGAGGTCAACTGCGGGGCCAGCGGCCTGGCCCTGGCCCTGCTGCTCGGCCCCCGGATCGGCTTCCGCAAGGAGGCGATGCGCCCGCACAGCCTGCCCCTGGTGCTGCTCGGCGCGGGCCTGCTCTGGTTCGGCTGGTTCGGCTTCAACGCGGGCTCGGCGCTGGGCGCCAACGGCCTGGCCGCGTCCGCCCTGCTCAACACCCAGGCGGCCGGCTGCACCGGGCTGCTCGGCTGGCTGCTGGTCGAGAAGCGCCGGGACGGCCACGCCACCACGCTGGGCGCCGCCTCCGGGGCGGTGGCCGGCCTGGTCGCCATCACCCCCTCCTGCGGCAGCGTCGACCTGGTCGGCGCGCTGGTGATCGGGCTGGCGGCGGGCGTGGTCTGCTCCTACGCCGTCAGCTGGAAGTTCCGCTTCGGCTTCGACGACTCGCTGGACGTGGTCGGTGTGCACTTCGTGGCCGGCGTCATCGGCACCGCGCTGATCGGCCTCTTCGCCAGCGCGGCGATGACCGGCGGCCCGGTCGGCCTGCTGCACGGCGGCGGCCTCGGCCAGCTCGGCAGGCAACTGGTCGCGGTGGCCGCCGTCGCGGCGTACGCCTTCGCCATGACGTACGGGATCGGGCGGGCGATCGACCGGGTGATGGGCTTTCGCGCCACCGAGGAACACGAACTCACCGGCCTGGACCTCGCCGTGCACGCCGAGACCGCGTACGATCACGGCGTCCTGGGCCACGGTACGACCGCCCACGCCACCACCGTGCTCACGCACTCGTCCGACAGGACCCCCGCCGCATGAAGCTGATCACCGCGATCGTCAAGCCGTTCAAGCTGGACGAGGTCAAGAACGCCCTGCAGGCCATCGGTGTGCACGGACTGACCGTCACCGAGGCCAGCGGGTACGGGCGCCAGCACGGGCACACCGAGGTCTACCGGGGCGCCGAGTACCGGATCGACCTGGTGCCCAAGGCCCGGATCGAGGTGGTGGTCGAGGACGCCGACGCCGAGCAGGTGATGGAGGAGATCGTCCGTGCCGCCCGGACCGGGAAGATCGGCGACGGCAAGGTCTGGGCGGTGCCGGTGGAGACCGTCGTCCGGGTCCGCACGGGTGAACGCGGGCCGGACACCGTGTAGTTCCGAGGCCCGGCCGGGCGCTGCCCGGGGGAGGCCGGGGCCGGGGCCGGGAGTGCCGTGACCGGCCGCCGGCCAGGCTCGGGTCGGTCGGCCGGCCGTTGTCGTAGCGCGCATCCACAGCACCGCGTCCGCCGCCGGGCCGACCGGGCCGAGCCCGGTCGGCCCGGCGCCCTGGGCCCCGTGCGAGTCGCCGCACATCGGACAGGCGGCCTGGAAGTGCCGGCCGGCCGCTGCCTGCTGCCAGCGGCCCGCTGTCCGCCGTGCGCCGGGCCGCTGCCCGTCGCCCGCCGTGTACCTACGGGTGGCCGGATCCCGTCGTCCGCTGCCGCATTCGCCATGCCTCGGCGACGGGAAGGTCGCACGCGAGCTTTCGGAGCTGCAGAAACGTTGCTTCCAAGGCCTTGACGGGCTCTCACTGCGACCTTAGGTTCAGCGCTGCAAGTTTCCAGCAAGTTTCAGCAATCTTTCACGAGCGGTACCCCAGGCTGCCCCACCCCAGCCCCCAGGAGACATCGTGGTCACCACCGCCCCCGCCCGCCGGCCTGCCCGGACGGCCGGCGCGCTCGCCGCCTCGGCGGCGCTCGCGCTCTCGCTCACCGCGGCGTTCGGCGCCGCCCCCACCGCCCAGGCCACCCCGCCGGGCAACGGCAAGGACGTCACCGCCACGCTCTTCGAGTGGCGCTTCGACTCCGTCGCCAAGGCCTGCACCGACACCCTCGGCCCGAAGGGCTACGGCTTCGTCGAGGTCTCGCCGCCCCAGGAGCACATCCAGGGCGGCCAGTGGTGGACGTCCTACCAGCCGGTGAGCTACAAGATAGCCGGGCGCCTCGGCGACCGGGCGTCCTTCAAGAGCATGATCGACACCTGCCACGCGGCGGGCGTCAAGGTGATCGCCGACTCGGTGATCAACCACATGTCGGCCGGCTCCGGGATCGGCACCGGCGGCACCGCGTACACCAAGTACACCTACCCCGGGTACTACCAGGACCAGGACTTCCACTCCTGCCGCACCGCGATCAGCAACTACGGTGACCGTTCGAACGTGCAGAACTGCGAACTGGTCAACCTCTCCGACCTGAACACCGGCAGCGGCTACGTCCAGCAGACCGTCGCCGGTTACCTGAACGACCTGGCCTCGCTCGGCGTCGACGGCTACCGCATCGACGCGGCCAAGCACATCGCCGCCGCCGACCTCGCCGCGATCAAGGCGAAGACCGCCAACCCCAACGCCTACTGGGTGCAGGAGGTCATCTACGGTGCGGGCGAGCCGATCCAGCCCACCGAGTACACCGGCACCGGCGACGTCGACGAGTTCCGCTCCGGCACCTGGCTGAAGAGCGCCTTCCAGGGCGGCCGGATCGCCGACCTCGGCGGCTGGGGCTCCGGACTGCTGCCGAGCGACAAGGCCCGCACCTTCGTCGACAACTGGGACACCGAGCGCAACGGCTCCACGCTGACCTACAAGGACGGCTCCGCCTACACCCTGGCCAACGTCTTCATGCTGGCCAACCCCTACGGCTCGCCCAACGTCTACTCCGGCTACGCCTTCTCCGGCCACGACGACGGCCCGCCCAACGGCGGCACCGTCAACGCCTGCTACAGCGACGGCTGGAACTGCACCCACGCCTGGCGGCAGGTCGCCAACATGGTGGGCTTCCGCAACGCGGTGGCGGGTACCGGGATCACCAACTGGTGGTCCAACGGCAACAATGCGATCGCCTTCGGGCGCGGCGGCAAGGGCTTCGTGGCGATCAACCGCGAGACGGGCCCGGTCACCCAGACCTTCCAGACCTCGCTGCCGGCCGGTTCCTACTGCGACGTCCAGCACGGTGACCCGGCCCAGGGCGGCTGCTCCGGTCCGTCCTACACCGTCGGTTCGGACGGCCGGTTCACCGCCACCGTCGGCGCGGGCGACGCGGTGGCGCTGTACGTGGGCGCTCCCGGCGTCGCCGGCGGCGGCACGCCGGTGAGCGGCGGCGCGTCCTTCGCGGTCAACGCGACCACCGTCCCCGGGCAGAACATCTTCGTGGTCGGCAACACCGCGGCGCTCGGCGCCTGGGACCCGGCGAGGGCGCTGCTGCTCTCCTCGGCCGCCTACCCGGTCTGGAAGCTGGACGTGGCGATGCCGGCCGGGACGGCGTTCGAGTACAAGTACGTCCGCAAGGACGCCTCCGGGGCCGTGACCTGGGAGTCCGGCGCCAACCGCACGGCCACGGTGCCGGCTTCGGGCGGCGTGGTCCTGAACGACACCTGGCGCAGCTGATCCACCGCGACGGCCGCCGCCCGCCGGGGTTCGACCCACCTCAACGGGTGAACCCTGTCAGCATCACGGGATGAGAACCACCCCCGCCGTCCTCGACGTCGAGCTCTGCGGCGGCCGCTGGGACGGTCACCGCAAGCGGGTCAACGCCGTGGCCCCGCCGCCCTCGCTGCGGATGGTGCTGCGGGCCGAACTGCCCGCCGCCGAGGCCGGCGAGTACTGGCCGACCACCAGCGTCTACCGGCTGGACGAGGCCGGCGGCCGGCGGCGCTACCGCCACTCCCACGACGAGTAGCGGCCGGTCCGCGCCCGTCGCGCCGCCCGCCGGACGGCCCGGGCCCGGTCAGCCCCGCCCGATGTACGGCATGGTGGTCGCCATCACCGTGGCGAACTGCACATTGGCCTCCAGCGGCAGCTCCGCCATGTGCCGCACGGTGCGGGCCACGTCCGCGACGTCCATGGTCGGCTCCACGGCGATCCGCCCGTCCGCCTGCCGCACCCCGATGCTCATCGCCGCCGTCATCTCGGTCGCCGCGTTGCCGATGTCGATCTGCCCGCAGGCGATCCGGTACGGACGCCCGTCCAGCGACAGCGACTTGGTCAGCCCGGTGACGGCGTGCTTGGTCGCCGTGTACGCGATGGACTGCGGCCGGGGCACGTGCGCGGAGATCGAGCCGTTGTTGATGATCCGGCCGCCCTGCGGGTCCTGGGCCCGCATCTGCCGGAACGCGGCCCGCGCGCAGAGGAAGGCGCCGGTCAGGTTGAGGTCCACCACGGCCCGCCATTCGGCGATGTCCAACTCGTCCACCACGGCCGGGGCGCCGAACGTACCGGCGTTGTTGAACAGCAGGTCGACCCGGCCGAACCGCTCGGCGGCCGCCGCGAAGAGCGCGTCCACCGCCGCCGGGTCGGTGACGTCGGTCGGCACCACGGCCGCCGCGTCGCCGCCCGGCGCGGCCGCGGCGCAGAGCCCGGCCGTCGCGCGCAGCGGCTCCTCCCGCCGTCCGGCGAGCACCGGCCGCCACCCGGCGGCGGCCAGCTCCACGGCCACGGCGCGCCCCACCCCGCTGCCGGCTCCGGTGACGACGGCGATCTGCTGCGACATGGCGCTACTCCTCGGGTGGTCTTCGGGCGGCTCGTGGGGCGGTCTTCGGGCGGCTCGTCGGTCGACGGCGGGTGTGCCGATCGTTCCCGATCCGGGGCCCCGAGTCACTGGTGGAAGCACCCAAACCCCGACCCGTCCGACGCACCGCCGGCTGTGGAGGGCTCCCCCGCCGGACGGCGGGGGGAGCGCCCCCGCCGATCAGCGGAGCCGTCCGTCGGCCTTTACCCGATCGGGGTCAAACATTGGATCGACGCAGGCTGTAGCGCAACCGGGCCACCCGAGGCCACGTCATAAGATCGCAGGACGGCGTGCTCCCGCGAGGGACGGCGCGCCGCCGCCCGGGCGTACCGCGACATCGCACCCCGGGTCTGTCAGGCCCCACCCGGGGGCCGCCGCCCGGCTCCCGACGGAGCGGGCGCGACATCGGTCGGAGAGTCCTCACCGTGCAGCCGCAGTCCACCCGCATCCGCGCCGCCCTGACCGGCGCCGCCGCCTTCACGCTGGCCGCCTCGCTGGCGGCCTGCGGCAGTACGGACGCCAGCGGCAAGGGGGACACCGTCAAGGGTGCCGGGAGCAGCGGAACGGCGAGCGGTACCGCCGCGCCCGGTACCCCGAAGGCCGCCGACGGCACCCCGGCGGCCCCGGCCCAGAGTCCGTCCGGCAAGGTGCTCATGCCCACCGGCCCGGCCGCGAGCTTCACCAAGGCCCGGGACACCGCGGCCGGCCAGATCCTGGTGACCACGCTGAACGGGCCCAAGTCGGGTGTCTCCGGCAAGGTCTGGGTCTGGCTGCCGCCCGAGTACAACGACCCGAAGTTCGCCCGGACCGGCTTCCCCGTGCTCACCCTCTACGCGGGCGGCCAGAGCGCCGGGTACAACACCTGGACCGACAACCAGCTGCCGATCCAGGAGATCGACGCCGACCTGGCGAAGTCCGGCAAGGCGCACCCGTTCATCATGATCATGCCGGTGCAGAACCTCGACTCCAACGAGGCCAAGGCCCTGGAGTGTGCCGACATTCCGGGCCAGCCCAAGATGGGCACCTGGATGGCCGAGGACATCCCCGACTTCGTCCGCGCCAACTACCGGACGGTGAAGGGCCGGGACGGCTGGGGGCTGATGGGTGCGTCCACCGGCGCGTTCTGCAGTGCCAAGCTGGCGCTCCAGCACCCGGACACGTTCAAGGCCGCCGTCCCGATCGACGGCTACTTCAACCCGGACTCGCCGCTCTGGAAGGGCCACGAGGCGGAGCGGCAGGCCAACAGCCCCGAGTTGATGGTCGCCCAGGGCAAGGCCGACGTGAAGCTGCTCGCCACGGCGGGCGGTGCCAACGCGTTCGAGATGAAGCTGGTCAAGGCGTGGGTCGCCAAGGCCGCCCCGCCGCTCTCCGTCGAGTACTACGAGCAGGCCGGCGGCAAGCACCTCACCAGCGACTTCAAGAAGATGATCCCGGACACGCTCCAGTGGCTGACCAGGAACCTCGCGGGGCCGCAGAGCGACTGACTCCCGGCCGGGCCCGTCGGGCGGCCGGCGCCACGCCGACCGGCCGACGGGCCCTTGCCGCGGCACCGTGGACGCGTCCGGTGCCGCTCCCGCGCGCGAGCCGCGCCGCTCGCTGCCGCCGGTGGTGCGTACGCACCCACTGCTCCGCCCCTCTCCGCTCCGGCCCGTCTCGGCTCGGCCTTCTCCGCCCCGCCCCGCCCCGGCCCTGCCTGTCGCGTGCGCCCGCCGGCCGCCGGGCGGCATCCTCGCCACCTCGCGGGAGCGGCCCGCCACGGTCGCGCGCACCCCCGGCCGGCGGCACCGGCCGGGGTCGCCGAGCCCCGCACCAGGCCCCTGACCTGCGCGTCAATCGGACATTGATTCGCCTCTGATCGACTACGGCCACTGTGGTGGGACCGCATTCCGCCAGTGCTGCCCGTCGAGCCGGTCGTGAAGCCGGTCGTGCCATGCCGAGCAAGCCCGTCGTGCCAAGTCGTGAAGAGAGTGCCATGCCGAGCCATCTGCTGTCCGTAGCGTCCCCCTCCGTGCCCGCCCGGGCGGGCTCCGAGCGTCAGCGGGCCGCCGACGAGGAGCCGCAAGCCGTCCGGTTCGCCGGGCTGCGACTGGTGCACGACGCCCTCCGCCGCGACCTCGCCCGGCTGCCCAACGCGCTGCGGCTGCTCCAGCCCGGCGAGGACGAGAAGGGCGAGGCGCTGCTGCGGCACTGGACCTTCGTCACCGCGATGCTGACCTGCCATCACGAGCAGCAGGACACCCGGATCTGGCCGATCGTGCGCCGTTTCGCGCCCGAGCTGCGCCTGCTGCTCAACTGGTTGGAGGCCGACCACCACAACCTGGACCACTCCTTCACCCGGGTCACCACCCTGGTCCGGATCGCCAGCCGGGACGCGGGCAGCGCCTGGCCGGTCGCCTACGCCATGGACGACCTGGCGGCCCGGCTGGAGACCCACCTGCGGATCGAGGAGCGTCAGCTGCTGCCCCGGATGGAGCGGGTGTTCGCGGAGACCTCGCGGGTCGGCAGCCTGCCGGAGCTGCTGGACCTGCTGCGCTCCGCCGACGGCCCGGGCACCGCCGACGCGCTCGCCTGGCTGCTGGACGGTGTCGAGCCCGCGGTGGTCGAGCGCCTGCTGGCCGACTGCGACGACGACGTGGCCCGCAACTGGCCGCACTGGCACGCGACCTACCAGCGCTGCACCGGTCTGATCTGGGGTCCCGCCGACGCCCCGGACGGCTCCGCCGAGTGAGTGCCGGGCTTTCGCGGGCCCTTGATCTACGCGCGTGGCATATGCCGGTCCAGGGCTGGTCCGGCCGGTCCCGCCATTTCCGGCCCGCGAACGCTACTCCGGCAGGCGGTTGAGCCAGGTCAGCGGTGTCACGCAGATCGCCTTCTGCGGCGACCCGTCCCACTCCACCGGCAGGCCGGCCGCCTCCAGCGCCGCGACCACCGCGCGGCCGATCTCCACCGTCCTGTGCTCCGCCGCCTCCTCGGTCTCCCCGTCGGCCCGGAACCCGCCGTAGCGCAGCATCAGCCCGAGCCCGGCGGCCGCTCCCTCGGTGTCCTGCTGGTGGAAGAAGACGAAGCCGCGCGAGTCCTTGTCGGCCTCGCCACCGATCTCCGCGTAGCCGCAGTTGGCGCAACAGGTGAAGTCCATCGCCGCGATGACGCCCTGCTCCTCCAGCGCGTCGAAGGCCTCCTCCAGCCGGTCCACGTCCGTCGTCTCCGGCCACGAGGCCTGCTCGGCCAGCCGCTCCTGCCAGAGCGGGGCGACGATCTCCTCGGCGTCCTCGGGTTCCAGCCCCTGGTCTTCGAACTCGTCGACCAGGGACTCGGCTATCTCGTCCGGCTCCTGGAAACCGCAGCGGATCAACTCGCGGGCACGCTCCTCGGCCTCGCGCCGCACCTCGAAGCTGAGCTCGGTCTCCTGGTTCATGCCCGCATCCTCGCACCGACCACTGACAGAGCCGCCGCCCACCCCCGGTGCTGACGCCCCCGGTGTCCTCGCCTCCCGAAGCGCCCCTGATCACCCGTCTGCCGGCCGCCGAGCGCATCCTGATCACCGGCGCCGGCAGCGGATCCGAGGTGTGCGCGGGCCTGCCGCGGCGCGCGAGGCGCCCCGCTCGGCGGGCTCAGCCCGAGGCGAGCCGGAACTCCAGGTTGCCGAAGCGGACCTGGTCGCCGGGGCGGACGCGGACGCCGCCCGCGACCCGTCGGCCGTTCACATGCGTGCCGTTGGTCGAGCCCAGGTCGTACAGCACCCAGTCCTCGCCCTCCCGCCGCAGCTCGGCGTGGTGGCGGGACACCGAGGCATCGTGCAACCGCAGCCCGGAGCCGGGGACCCGGCCGATCGTCAACTGCCGTGCCGCCGGGTGCGGCAGGCTCAGCCCGGGCAGTCGCTCGATCCGCCACGCCCCGCGCAACCGCACGCCGAAGGCCGAGAGCTGACCCACCGTCCGCAGCAGGAAGCGCCCGACCGGATTGCCGGCCGGCAGGTCGGCCATCGCCTCGTCGAGCTCCGCCCGGCTGTTGGCGTGCAGCACGAGCTCCATTCGCCCGAGGAAGGTGTCGTGGGACAGCCGGCCGCTGCCCGCACCCTCCCGCAGCACCCCGAGCGCCTGCTCCCGCTCGGCCTCGGACGGCCGGACCACGTGCGTCCGGATCTCAGGAGACGTCATGGCCCGATTGTCGGCTCACCCGCCCCCACGTGTCCAGATTGCCGAGTGCCCCGGTCCGTTGCACGCCCGCTCCGGGGGGGCTCCGGTCCGGGTCAGGCCTTCTCGGCGGCGGCCAGGATCTTGGCGGTGGTGTGCAGGAAGCGGGCCGTGGCCGAGCCCCGGTAGGACGGACCGAAGAGCTTGCTGCCGGCCCGCCACTTGCCGTCCTGGAGGTGTATCACCACGTAGGCGGTGCCCGCGTCGGCGCCGATCACCTCGTAGTCGCCCTTGGGCGAGGTGTACGGGATCGGGAAGTCCGCCGGCAGCGGCTCGGAGAGGAACTCGACCACCAGGCGGACGTCCGGGGTGGCCTCGATGCCCGCGAAGGGCTCGGCGGCGAGCACCGCCGCCACCTCGTCGACGGTGCGCAGCATCACCGGGACGGGGTAGCCGAGCGCCTCGGCCAGGTGCTCCTCGATGCGCAGGGTGAGCGCGGCGCGGTCCGGCTCCTCGCTGTCGAAGAAGACGTTGCCGCTCTGGATGTACGAGCGCACGTCGGCGAGGCCCAGTTCGGCGAAGAGGGCGCGCAGCCGCTCCATCTTCACCGTCCGGCCACCGACGTTGACGGCCCGCAGGAACGCGATGTACCTGGTCGTGGTGGTCACCCGCCCAGTCTGGCACCGGGCACCGACAAGCACCGGGGCACCACGAGCACCGGCCACCCAAGGGCCGGCCGCCCGAGCACTGGCCACCCAAGGGCCGGCCACCCGGCCGGAGGCCGGCGGAGGCCGGCCGTCGGTGCCCGGTGCCAGACTGGCGCCATGGCTACCTGGCAGGATTTCGAGCACGAGGCACCGGAGCTGGCGTCCGCCGTTCGGGCCCGCTTCGAGGCGAACAAGCACCACGTCCTGGCGACGCTGCGCAGGGACGGTTCACCCCGGGTGAGCGGTATCGAGGTGAACTTCCTCGGCGCCGATCTGACGCTCGGGTCGATGCACGGCGCGGCGAAGGCGCGCGACCTCCAGCGGGACGCCCGCTTCGCGCTGCACAGCAACCCGAGCGACGAGACCTTGGCGGGCGGGGACTCCAAGCTGTCCGGCCGGGCCGTCGAGATCACCGACGAGAACGAGCTGGCCGCCTACGCCGCGGATCTGCCGGAGCCGCCGCCCGGCCCGTTCCAGGCGTTCCGGCTGGAGGTGGAGCAGGTGGTGCACACCACCGTGGGCGAGGACCACCTGTGGATCACGTCCTGGCGCCCGGGGGAGCCGGTGCGGCGGATCCAGCGGCACTGACCGGACTGCCGCCGCCGGGGCTACGGCAGGACGGACTTGAGGACGTCGGGGGTGCGGGCCACGACGGCGTGGCCGTCGTCCGCGGTGATGATCGGGCGCTGGATCAGGATCGGGTGGTCGGCCATCGCCGCGATCCAGCGCGCCCGGTCCTCCGGCTCCCTGGTCCAGCGCTTCATGCCCAGGTCCTTGGCGGCCTGCTCGTCGAGCCGGGTGATGTCCCACGGCTCCAGCGCCAGCCGCTCCAGGACCTGCTCCAGCTCTGCGGCGGTCGGCGGGTCCTCCAGGTAGCGCCGCACGGTGTATTTCGCGCCGACGGCTTCCAGCGCGCCCAGTGCCGTACGGCACTTCCCGCAGCGGGGGTTGATCCAGATCTCCATGCCGACAGGGTACCGACCGCCCATCCCCGATCGGGTGAACCCGGGCACGCGGGAACCACGTCCGTCCGCCGGCGGTTTATCAACCGGCAGCGAGACCTCGGGAGCGCGGTCTCGGGAGCGGGTCGCGGGAGGGGAGCACCGGGTGGACGGCGCGTCGATCATCGAGCAGCTCACAGCAGACAGGGGCATCGCGGACCCGTACCCGCTGTACGCGCGGGCGCACGAGCTCGGCGCCGCCGCTCCGGCCGGTCCCGGCACCGTCCTGGCGATCGGCCACGCCGCGGCCGACCAGGTGCTGCGCAACCCCGCCTTCGGACCGGAGGAGTTCGAGCGGTTGAGCGAGATGGACGCCGACCTGGCCCGGCACTCGTCGGTGACCCTGCTCGGCCGCTCGATCCTGCAGCGGAACGGGCCCGACCACACCCGGGTCCGCTCGCTGATCGCCTCGGCCTTCAACGCCCGCCGGGTGGCCGCGCTGCGGCCGGCGGTCGCGGCCTCGGCCGGCCGACTGCTCGACCGGATGGCGGAGCAGGGCGGGGACGGTTCGCCGGTCGACTTCATGGACACCTTCGCGTTCCGCCTGCCGGTCGAGGTGATCTGCGAGCTGCTCGGCGTCCCGGAGCCGGACCGCCACCGCTTCCGCGGCCTCGCGGGGGACTTGACCGTCGCCCTGGAGCTGGTCCAGGACCTCGCCGAGCTGGCCGACGCCGACGCCGCCGCCGACGAGCTCTCCGGCTACTTCACCGCGCTCGTCGCCGAGCGGCTGGCCCGCCCGAAGGACGACCTGGTCAGCGACCTCGCCAGGATCGCCGCCGACGCCCCGGAGCGGATCTCCGGCCGTGAGCTGCTGGCCAACCTGGTGCTGCTGCTGGTGGCCGGCTTCGAGACCACCACCAATCTGCTCGGCAACGGGCTCGCCCTGCTCTTCCGGTACCCGCAGGCGATGGAGGGGCTGCGCACCGGGGCCCTCGACCCGGCGCGCTTCACCGACGAGGTGCTGCGCTACGACTCGCCGGTCCAGCTCACCACCCGGGTCGCGACCGCCGAGGGGCTCGACGTGGCCGGTGTGCCGACGCCGCCCGGCACGGTGGTGCTGGTCCTGCTGGCCGCCGCCAACCACGATCCGGCCCGCTACCACCGCCCGGAGCTCTTCGACCCGTGCCGGACGGACAGCCGGCCGCTCAGCTTCGGCGGCGGGTCGCACTTCTGCCTCGGCTCCCAGCTGGCCCGGCTGGAGGCCGAGGTCGCGGTGCCGGCCCTGCTCGACCGCTTCCTCCGGCTCGCGCCCGGGGGCGTGCCCACCCGGCGGGACCGCCTCGTCCTGCGCGGTTTCGACACCCTGCCGGTCACCGTCCGCTGAGCCCGCCGTGCCCGACGCGGTGCCGTCGAGGTCCGGACCGGTTCGCACCCGGCGGATGACCGGTGGGCTCAGCCGCCGTCGGTGGTGAGGGGGATGCGCAGGCGGACCCGGTAGCCGCCGTCGCTGGTGGGGCCGGAATCGAGGGTGCCGTGCAGGATCTCGGCTCGTTCGCGCAGGCCGATCAGGCCTTGCTGGGAGCCGGGGAGCGGCAGGGACGGCCGGGTGGGTGCGCTGTTGGTGACGGTCACTCCGACGTCGGTGCCGTCGTGCCAGAGTTCGACGGTGGCGGTGGCGCCGGGGGCGTGCTTGCGGGCGTTGGTCAGCGCCTCCTGGACGGTCCGGTAGACGGCCCGCTGGGCGGGTGCGCCGAGGGCGGGTGGCAGTTCGCCGGTCAGCCGGGTTTCGATGCCGCTGGAGTCCACGAGCCGGTGCAGGTCGGCCAGGGTCGGCTGGGGGGTCAGTTCGGTGTCGCGGCCGCCGGAGGCGCGCAGCAGTCTGACCATGGTGCGCAGTTCGTCGAGCGTGGTGACGC
The DNA here is from genome assembly GCF_040655255.1 of Kitasatospora sp. NPDC050463. Lineage (NCBI taxonomy): Bacteria > Bacillati > Actinomycetota > Actinomycetes > Kitasatosporales > Streptomycetaceae > Kitasatospora > Kitasatospora sp. NPDC050463. The sequence continues at coordinate 1,466 of NZ_JBFAJO010000092.1, read as the reverse complement.
TCAGGGAGCGGATGGTGCGGGCGGCGTCCTTGGCGTCGGCGTCCTTGGTGGAGACCTGGAGCGCCCCGGCGCGTACGGCGATCAGGCTGACCTGGTGGGAGACCACGTCGTGCATCTCGCGGGCGAGTTGGGCGCGTTCGCGGGCCAGGACGGTCTGAGCGTGCAGGATCCGTTCGTGTTCCCTGGCCTCTTCGGTCTCGATCATCTGCCGTTCCAGGTCGCGGCGGGTCTGGACGAGTTGCCCGAACAGGACGGCGGCGGCCGCGGTGGCCAGGCTGTAGACGAAGGTGACCAGGGTGAAGGTGCGGCTGACCTCGAACGGACCGCCGAGCGACCAGGGGATGATGCTGGCGAGCGCGGTGCCGAGGGCGCAGAGCGCGAGCAGTCGGCGGTTGCGGGAGCGCTCGGCCAGGGTGAACAGCGCCACGAGGGGGGCGAGCGCGATGTCGTCCTGGGTGAAGGCGATCGGCAGGGTGAGCAGCAGGACAGCGAGGGGGAACCTGCGACGCAGTGCCAGCGCGACGCAGCGGATCGTGCCGGTCCTGCTGTCCTTCCTCGGCTCCCGGTTCAGCCGGCGCGAGCGGCTGATGGTCGGCGCGCTCGGACCGCGCGGTACCACCTCGATCGTGTTCGGCCTGCTCGCCTTCAACGCCCTCCCGGACGGACCGGGCGCCAACAGCGCCCTCGACGCCATGGTCCTCGTCGTGCTCGGCAGCATCCTGTTGCACGGCGGCGGGTCGATGGCCATCGCCCGCGCTCTGCGCGGCAAGCCGCGGGCCCGCAGGGACGAGGAGAACCCGGCCGCGGCCTCCGGGGCCACCGAGGGCGGCGTGACCCGTCGGCCGGCGGCCGACGCGCACCACGAGTGAGCGGGGGCGCGACCGCCCCGCCCGCTACGGGTGCCGCCGCTCGCTCCCGCTCCGGTCCGGGCCGTCGGCCAGCAGCCCCGCGCGCTGGGCGAGCAGCGCGGCCTGCACCCGCCCGCCGACCCGCAGCTTGGTGAGGATCGCGCTGACGTGGTCCTTCACGGTGCCCGTTCCCAGGTGGATCCGAGCCCCGATGTCGGCGTTGGACAGCCCCTCGGCGACCAGCACCAGCACCTCCCGTTCCCGGTCGGTGAGCCGGTCGACCCGCGCGGCCTCCTCGTCCACCACGGCCGGTTCGCTGCCGGGGTGGCCGCGCAGCAGGCTCCGCGACGCCTTCGGCGACAGGACGACCCCGCCCGCCGCGAGCGTGCGCACCTGCGGGGCGAGGTGTTCGGGCTCGGTGTCCTTGAGCAGGAAGCCGGCGGCCCCGGAGTTCAGTGCGGTCAGGATGTACTCGTCCGTGTCGAAGGTGGTCAGCATCGCCACCGCCGGGGGCGAGGGCAGCGCGACCAGCTCCCGCAGCACGCTGAGCCCGTCCACGTCCGGCATCCGGATGTCGAGCAGGACGACGTCCGGCCGGTGCTCCCGGACGGTGGCGAC
>NZ_JBFAJO010000091.1:0-28535 GCF_040655255.1 Kitasatospora sp. NPDC050463 | reverse complement strand
CAGCCGGCTCCACACCCAACGAACGCCACAACGCCGCCAACGACACCATCACCGCGAACGACACCGGCTGCACCACATCCACCCGCTCCAACGACCCAGCCCCGGAAACCCCCCGCACCACATCCAGCAGGTCCCAGCCGACGAACGGCCGCAACGCCTCCGCACACTCCCCCATCCGCGCCGCGAACACCGGCGAGGAATCCAACAACTCCGCACCCATCCCCACCCACTGCGCCCCCTGACCCGGGAACACGAACACCACCCGGCCGGCCGGCCCCGCCGTGTCGCCGACGATCACCTCAGGCCGGACCGGAATCCCTCCCGGTCCGCACCGTCGGCCAGGACCACGGCGCGGTGTTCGAAGACCGATCGGGTGACCGCCGTCGCGAGGCCGGTGTCCACCGGCCGCTCGCCGGCCCGGCTGTCCAGGTGCGACAGCAGGCGCCGGGCCTGCGCGGCCAGCGCCTCCGGGGAACGTCCCGAGAGCAGCCACGGGACCACTCCGGCAGGACCGCACCGCGACCCGTCCGGCTCCCCGCCGGGTTCCTCCGTCGGCGCCTGCTCCAGGACGACGTGCGCGTTGGTCCCGCTGATCCCGAAGGAGGAGACGGCGGCCCGGCGCGGCCGCTCCGCGGCCTGCCACTCCCGGGCCTGCGTCAGCAACTCCACGGCCCCCGACGACCAGTCGACGTGCGGCGACGGCTCATCCACGTGGAGCGTCCTGGGCAGCACGCCGGCCCGCATCGCCGACACCATCTTGATCACGCCCGCCAGGCCGGCGGCCGCCTGGGTGTGCCCGATGTTCGACTTCACCGAACCCAACCACAGCGGCGCACCCTCGGACCGGCCCTGGCCGTACGTCGCCAGCAGTGCCTCGGCCTCGATCGGGTCGCCGAGGCGGGTGCCCGTCCCATGGGCCTCCACCACGTCCACGTCCCGCGCGGACAGCCCCGCGTTCGCCAACGCCTGCCGGATCACCCGCTGCTGCGACGGCCCGTTCGGCGCCGTCAGACCGTTCGACGCGCCGTCCTGGTTCACCGCGCTGCCACGCACCACCGCCAACACCCGGTGCCCGTGGCGCCGCGCGTCCGACAGCCGCTCCACCACCAGCACGCCGACGCCCTCGCTCCAGCCCGTGCCGTCCGCGGCGGCCGCGAACGGCTTGCACCGTCCGTCCGGGGCCAGGCCCTGCTGGCGGCTGAACTCGACGAACATGCCCGGGGTCGACATCGCCGTCACCCCGCCCGCCAGCGCCAGGTCGCACTCACCGGACCGCAACGACTGGACGGCGAGGTGCAGCGCCACCAACGACGACGAACACGCCGTGTCCACCGTCACCGCCGGCCCCTCCAGGCCCAACGCGTAGGAGACCCGCCCCGAGATCACGCTGGGGGTGCCGCCGGTCAGCAGATAGCCGCCCAGCTCGTCCGAGCCCTCGTGCAGCCGGGGGCCGTAGTCCTGGGCGGTCGCGCCGGCGAAGACACCCGTCCGGCTCCCCCGCAGCGAGAGCGGATCGATCCCCGCCCGCTCGACCGCCTCCCACGACGTCTCCAACAGCAGGCGCTGCTGCGGATCCATCGCCAACGCCTCACGCGGCGAGATCCCGAAGAACCCCGCGTCGAACTCCGCGACACCCTCCAGGAACCCACCCGCCCGGACGTAGCTCGACCCCGGCCGCCCGGACGCGTCGGGGTCGGCGTCGAACACCCCCTCCAGGTCCCACCCACGGTCGGTCGGCAGCGGCGCGATCGCGTCCCCGCCCTCCATAACCAGCCGCCACAGGTCCTCCGGCGACCGCACGCCCCCCGCGAACCGGCAGCCCATGCCGACCACGGCCACCGGCTCGGTCGGCGCGGCCTCGGCCGCACGCAGCCGTTCCCTGGTCCGGTACAGGTCGGTCGTGACCCACCTGAGGTAGTCGGCCAGCTTCTCCTCGTTCGCCACTGCTCTCCACTCCGTGTCGGTGCGGCCGTGCGGAAGGTTCGGACGTCGCGTGTCCAGGACGCGTCAGGAGCTGCGGAACTCCCGGTCGATGAAGGCGAGGAGCTCGTCGACCGTCGCCGTCCGCAGCCTGCGCGGCACCGCGTCGTCGCCGTCGGCTCTCGGCGGGCCGGCCAGCAGGGACCGCAGGCGGGCGTCGACCCGTTCGCGCTCGGCACTGTCGGGCCCGATCGCCGCCAGGGAGCGCTCCAGCCGGTCCAGCTCCGCCAGGGCCCCGGCGTCCGTCGCGCGGTCCGCCGGGAGGAGCAGGGCGCCCAGCCGCTCGGCCAGCACGAGGGGCGTCGGATGGTCGAACAGCAGGCCGGTCGGCAGGCGCAGCCCGGTGGCCGCGCCGAGCCGGTCGCGCAGTTCCACCGCGGTGAGCGAGTCGAAGCCCAGCTCCTTGAAGGTGAGCGCGGGATCGACCGGATCCGGGTCGCCGTGGCCGAGTACCGCGGCCGCCTCGCCGCGCACCAGGTCGAGCAGCAGGCTCGCCCGGTCGCCGGCGGGGGCGCCCTCCAGCCGGAGACGGGGCCCCGCCGGGTCGGTGACGGCGGTCAGGTCGGCGACGTCGTCCACCGGCCGGCCGGGGTCGGACGTGCCGGACGCCCCGGGCACGGCCGGGCGGGCGACGCCACCGAGCCAGTGTCGCCGGCGCTGGAACGCGTAGCCGGGCAGCTCGACCCGCCGGGCGCCGTGCCCGGCGAACGCCGCCTCCCAGTCCACGCCGACGCCGTGCACGTGCAGCCGGGCGAGCGCGGTGACCAGGGCCTCGGACTCGGGCCGGTCCTTGCGCAGCGTGGGGACGAGGACGGGCCCGGCGACCGGTCCGCCCGCCGGCCGGTCGGGCTCGGTGAGGCAGGCCCGGCCCATCGTGCTGAGCGTGCCGTCCGGTCCCAGTTCCAGGTACGCGGTGACGCCTTGGCGCTCCAACCGGCGCATGCCGTCGAGGAACCGCACCGGTCGGCGCACGTGCCGCACCCAGTACTCGGCCGAGCCGAGCTCCTCGGCCGTGGCGGGGCCGCCGGTGACGGTGGAGACGATCGGGAGGGTCGGCGGCCGGAGGTCGAGTGCCGCCACGACACTGCGGAAGTCGTCCAGCACGGCGTCCATGTGCGGGGAGTGGAACGCGTGGCTGACCCGCAGCCGCCTGGTCCGGCGGCCGGCGCTCCGCCAGTGCGCGGCGATCCGCTCGACCTCGTCCTCGTCCCCGGCGACGACTGTCGACTCCGGGCCGTTGACGGCGGCGAGCCCGACCCGGTGCTCCCGGCCGGCCAGCAGCGGGAGCAGTTCCTGCTCGGTGGCCTGGAGCGCCGCCATCGCACCGCCCGGCGGGAGCGCCTGCATGAGCCGGCCCCGGGCCGTCACCAGCGTGCAGGCGTCCGCGAGGGAGAACACCCCGGCGACGTGGGCGGCGGCCAGTTCGCCGACGGAGTGGCCGAGCAGGACGTCCGGCCGGACCCCTCGGCTCTCCAGCAGGCGGAACAGCGCGACCTCGACGGCGAACAGCGCGGGCTGCGCCGTGCCGGTGCGGTCCAGCGAACCGGCCGCGGCCGAGCCGGGTGCCGCGAAGATCACGTCCCGGAGCGGCCCGTCCGGCGCCGGGCCCACCGCGGCCACGGCCGCGTCGACGTGCTCGCAGACCGCGTCCAACGCCCTGGCGAACACCGGGTGTTCGTCGTACAGCGCACGGCCGGCGCCGGGGCGCTGGCTGCCCTGGCCGGCGAACAGGAAGGCGAGCCGGCCGCTCCCGTACGCCCGCCCCGTCAGGACGTCCGCCGAGCTCTCGCCCCGCGCCAGCGCCGCCAGGCCGCGCCGCAACCGCGCGCCGCCTCGGCCGATCACCGCGGCGCGCTGCTCGAAGGCCGAGCGCGTCACGGCCAGCGAGAGGCCGACGTCCGCCGCGCGGAGTCCGGGCTGCTCCTCCAGCCGCGCCAGCAGCGCGGCCGCCTGGGCCCGCAGCGCCGGCACCGAACGGCCGGACAGCAGCCACGGGACCGTCCGCGCCGACCCGTCCTCCGGCTGCCCACCCGCCGACTGCGCGTCCACCGGCTGCCCGCCCGCGGGTGGCGGCCCGGCGGCGAGCACGACGTGGCAGTTGGTCCCGCCCATGCCGAACGCGCTCACGCCGGCCAGCGGCGTCCGGTCCGGACTCGGCCACGGCCCCAGCTCGCGGTGCACGCGCAGATTGAGCGAATCCAGCGGAATCAGCGGGTTGGGGGTTTCGAAATTGAGGCTGGGTGGCAGTTCCCGGTGCCTCAGGCTCAGTACGACCTTGAGCAGCCCGACGATTCCGGCTGCGCCTTCCAGATGTCCCACATTCGTTTTCGCCGAGCCCACCAGCAGCGGCTGCCGGGAGTCCCGCAGGCGGCCGAGCGCGGCACCGAGGGCCGCGGCCTCCACCGGATCACCGACCTTGGTGCCCGTCCCGTGGAGCTCCACGTACTGGACGTCCGCCGGATCCACCCCGGCCCGGTGGTAGGCGCGCCGGACGACTTCCTCCTGCGCCGACCGGCTGGGCGCGGTGAGGCCCTCGCCGCCGCCGTCGTTGTTCACCGCGCCGCCGAGGATCAGGCAGTGGATCGGATCCCCGTCGGCGACGGCGTCCGCCAGGCGTTTCAGGACGACCACCGCGCCGCCCTCGCCCCGGACGTAGCCGTCCGCCCGGGCGTCGAAGGTGAAGCACCGGCCGCTCGGGGAGAGTCCGCCGAACCGGGCGACGGCGATGCTGCTCTGTGGGGCGAGGTTGAGGTTCACTCCCCCGGCGAGTGCGAGGTCGCTCTTCCCGTGGCGCAGGCTCTCGCAGGCCTGGTGGACGGCGACCAGGGAGGACGACTGGCCGGTGTCGACGACCATGCTGGGCCCGCGCAGGCCGAGGGTGTAGGAGACCCGGTTGGCGATCATGCTGCGGTGCAGCCCGGTCACCGTGTGCTGGGTCAGGGCCTGCGGACCGCGCTGGTGCAGCAGCGTCGCGTAGTCGTCCCAGATAGCGCCGAAGAAGACTCCGGCCTCTGCGCCGTCGAGCGTCGCCGGGACGATTCCGGCGTGCTCCAAGGCCTCCCAGGCGAGTTCCAGCATCAACCGCTGTTGCGGGTCCGTCGCCGCCGCCTCGCGCGGCGAAAGGCCGAAGAAGCCGGCGTCGAAACGGTCGATCTGGTCGAGGAATCCGCCCCACCGGGGAATCGATCCGGCGATTTCGGGCGCGCGTCCGTCTTCCGTCGGCAATTCGTTCCAGCGGTCTTCCGGAACCTCCGTGACGGAGGTTTCACCGGACCGGAGAAGTCGCCACAGTTCATCAGGAGTCGAAGCTCCGGGTAAACGACACGACAGACCGACAACGGCTACCGCATCACTGTGAGTCGAATTCATGGAAGGTTCGTGAGATACGTGTGCTTCCCGTGATGCCACGGAGCAACCCAACCAGCAACGACAGAACGCGTCAAGAGTCACCCTGTACACGACACCCAGGCCTCGGACAGGAGGTCAGCGGCCTACAGGGAACGGTCAACTGGCCTCGCCTGCAAGGGATCTGACCGCGAACGGCAGTCCACCGCGGCAGCTGCCCGGACGGCCAGGGCCGACCTGCCCATTCGGACACGACCCGATGACCCACCGGGCACATTGCCGGCTGCGGCGAATAGCGCTGGCGGCACGAACTACCCCGACGTCCATCGTCCACGGACGACGGAATCACCCGTCCGGCATCACCTGTCCGGCCCCCGCTCTTCACAGCCCGCTGCCCGCCCCGTCACCCGACCCGCCACCCGACCCGTCGCCCCGCAAGCGGGAGTTCGAGGACGGACCCCAGCTCAGGACGCACCGAGGCCCCGGCCACCCGTCGGCGACGGAATCCCCGGTGGTTACGCTGGTGACAGCCGAGGAGACCGGCACCTGCCCTGCGGACCGTGACGCCGGCGGCACCTGCTGCCCCACCGCGAGGCAAGCATCGAGGAGCAGTCGTGACCGAACAGAGCGGCCCGCAGCGGAGCATCGCCGACATGATCCGCCGTCCCATGCTCACCGGCCTGCAGGACGCCGAACTGATCGGCCCCCTGGGCACCACGCGCATCAACGAGTGGGTCGACTGGATCGCGGCGGTCGTCGCGGGTCAGATCGTCCTGCCGATCGTCCATGAACGCGACGCCTTCGCCGACCGCGTGGACACCCTCTCGGACGTCGGCAAGCGCAACAAGCAGCTGTACCGGGACGCGGCCCAGGAGGCGCAGCAGCTGAGGACCCGCATCGCCGAGCTGGAGGCCGAGGTGGCGCAGCTGCGCTCCCCCGCCGGCCCGGCCACCGACCAGGCCCGCCCGGGAACCCCGGCCGCCGAGCCCGCCACCGGCACTCACGCCAGCGACCCGGCGCGTCCGGGCACCGACCCGGCCCCCGACGAGGCCGGCGGGCCGGTGCTCTCGCTCCGGGACCGCCTGCGCAGCAAGTACCCCGCGACCGCCGAGGCGCTGGACCGCCGGGACGCCGCGGCGGCCGAGGAGACCGACCGGCCCGCGGAAGGCTGACCGCCCGGCGGGCCGCCGAGCGGCACCCGGGGCCGGCAGGGCCGCCCCGGGTGGCAGGAGCCGTCGGCCCGCCCCGGAGCTGCGTGTACGTATGAGCCCGGCGGTACCTCGGGAGCCGGCCGTCGGCCGGCGCTCCGCGCGTCGGTCGGCCCCCTGACCGGCGGCACCGACGCAGATCGGGCGCTTCAAACCCGATCTTCGAGAACATTCACCCTATCGAGTAGATCGACCGCTTCGGAGCGCCTCGGGCCGCACCGCCCCGCCTACCGTTGATCAGCGAACGGCAAGGGGGGCACCGCCCGCGGGGTCCCCCTTGTGTTGCGCCGGATGACGACCCGTCATGACGCGCAGTCCTGCTCGGAGGGAGTCCCATCCATGCCCATGCACACCGGACCGGAGACCACCGCGGAGACCTCGGCGGTACGGTCATGAGCCGGACCGCCCTGGAGCGGATCCTCGGCGGCCCCAGCGGTCTGGGGACGGCCGGGCTGCACCCGGGCCGCCGGACACCGGCGCCGAAGTCCGGCGATCCCGTCCCGGGCCTCTACCACCACCCGGTGCCGGAGCCCGACCCGGAGCGCGTCGCGGAGATCGGCAACCGGATCAAGACCTGGGCGGTGGACGAGGTCCAGCTGTATCCACCCGAGTGGGAGGACCAGTTCGACGGCTTCTCGATCGGCCGCTACATGGTGGCCTGCCACCCCGACGCCCCCGACACCGACCACCTGATGGTCGCCGCACGGCTGATGGTCGCCGAGAACGTGGTCGACGACTGCTACTGCGAGGACCACGGCGGCTCGCCCATCGGCCTCGGCGGGCGCCTCCTGCTGGCCCACACCGCCCTCGACCCCCTGCACACCACCGCGGAGTACCAGCCGGCCTGGGAGGAGTCCCTGCACGAGGACGCTCCCCGGCGCGCCTACCGGTCCGCCATGGACTACTTCAACCGCGCGGCGAGCCCCTCCCAGGCCGACCGGTTCCGGCACGACATGGCCCGCCTGCACCTGGGCTACCTCGCCGAGGCCGCCTGGGCCCAGACCGACCACGTCCCCGCGGTGTGGGAGTACCTGGCGATGCGCCAGTTCAACAACTTCCGCCCCTGTCCGACCATCACGGACACCGTCGGCGGCTACGAGCTGCCCGCCGACCTCCACACGCTACCCGCCCTGCAACGCGTCATCGCGCTCGCTTCCAACGCGACGACGATCGTCAACGACCTGTACTCCTACACCAAGGAGCTCGCCAGCCCCGGCCGGCACCTGAACCTTCCGGTGGTGCTCACCGAACAGGAGGGCGGCACCGACCGCGACGGCTATCTGAAGGCGGTCGACGTCCACAACGACCTCATGCACGCCTTCGAGGCCGAGGCGGCCGCCCTGGCCGCCGCCTGCCCGGCCCCGCCCCTGCTGCGCTTCCTGCGCGGCGTGGCCGTGTGGGTCGACGGCAACCACTACTGGCACCGGACCAACACCTACCGCTACAGCCTGCCCGACTTCTGGTAACCAAGGAGCTGACCAATGACCACAACCGATATCCCCACCACGACCTCTGCCGCCGTTCCCGGACCGGCCACTCCCTACCAGGGCGACATCGCCCGCTACTGGGACCACGAGGCCCGGCCCGTCAACCTGCGCCTCGGTGACGTCGACGGCCTCTACCACCACCACTACGGCATCGGTGACGTCGACCACGCCTCGCTGGGGGACCCGGCCGACAGCGAGCGCGAGAAGAAGGTGATCGCCGAACTGCACCGGCTGGAGTCCGCGCAGGCCGAGGTGCTGCTGGACAACCTGGGCACGATCCCGCGCGACGGCCTGCTCGTGGACGCCGGCTGCGGCCGCGGCGGCTCCATGGTCATGGCCCACCAGCGGTTCGGCTGCAAGGTCGAGGGCGTCACCCTGTCGGCCAAGCAGGCCGAGTTCGGCAACCGGCGCGCCCGGGAGCTCGGCATCGACGGCTCGGTCCGCTCCCGGGTCTGCAACATGCTCGACATGCCCTTCGAGACCGGCCAGGTGGCGGGCTCGTGGAACAACGAGTCCAGCATGTACGTGGACCTGCACGACCTCTTCGCCGAGCACTCCCGCATGCTCGCGGTCGGCGGCCGCTACGTCACCATCACGGGGTGCTGGAACCCCGCCTACGGGCAGCCGTCGAAGTGGGTGTCCCAGATCAACGCGCACTTCGAGTGCAACATCCACTCCCGCCGGGAGTACCTGCGCGCCATGGCGGACAACCGCCTCGTGCCGCAGGCCGTCATCGACCTGACCCCGGCGACCCTGCCCTACTGGGAGCTGCGCGCCACCTCCTCCCTCGTCACGGGCATCGAGGAGGCGTTCATCTCCTCCTACAAGGACGGTTCCTTCCAGTACGTGCTCATCGCGGCCGACCGGGTCTGACCGGCACTCCCTCCGGCCGCCTCCGGCTGGTCCGGCAGTCCCGGCAGGTCCGGGTGCGACCGGGTACGGCTCCCCGGCCGCGCCGGCCCCGGGCCTGCCTGCCGAGGTCCCGGCCCCGGGGCCCCGGGGCCGGTCCCGCCGGCCCACCGGGCGGGCCGTATCGTCGCGGTATGCCCGAACTGATCGAGCCCACCACCCGCCTGCACGCCGCCTGGACCCAGGCTCACCGGGAATGGGGTCCCGGCGTCCACGAGGACGGCTTCGGACTGCTGCCGTCCGACGAGGTCGGCTCCGCGGCCGGGTTCGCGGCCTGGGTGGCCCGGTTGACCGACGCGGCGGAGCCGGCGGAGGCAGGCCGGGCGAGCTGCCTGTACCGATGGATCGTCGAGGGCGACCAGGTGCTCGGCGGGATCGCCCTGCGGCACGGGCTCGACGAGTACGTGCTGCAGTTCGGCCACATCGGCTACGGCATCCGGCCCTCCGCGCGCCGACGCGGGCTGGCCGGCTGGGCCCTGGGCCGAATGCTCGACGAGGCGCGGGGGCTCGGGCTGGACCGCCTGCTGGTGACCTGCGCGGTCGACAACCTCGCCTCGGCGAGGACGATCGCGCGCCACGGCGGGCTCCTCGACGACGTCCGCGACACCGAGTTCGGCCCCGTACAGCGGTACTGGATCGAGATCTGACGCCCGCCGGCGGGGCCGGGTGAAGCGCCCGGCCTCGCCGCTCAGAACGCGGAGTTGGCGAACCAGTGCGCCAGCAGGTCCTCGTCCCCCTCCACCTCGAAGTGGTCGGCGGCCCGGTCCAGCCGACCGTAGAGGAGCAGCAGCAGGTCCGCGGCGGTGCCCCGCACGGTCGCGTCGGCGGGTACGTCGGCGCTCGCGTCCGCGCCCCGCGGGTCGAGCCCGAAGCCGTCGGGCCGCAGCCGCACCAGCCACTCCCCGTCGCCGTCGGTGCGGGTGAACCGGATGCTCCGGTCCGCGGCCCGCAGGAGGGCGGTGTCGGGCGCGAAGACGGCGGCGAAGGGCAGGTTGACCAGGAACTCCGACACCCCGTCGACCGCCAGTACCGGGTCGATCTCGGGGCGCAGACCCAGCGCGAGTTCCGCGTCCACGCGGTGTACCAGGGTCTCGAAGAGCATCCGGCGGACCCAGAACCGGGCGTGCTGGTCGGCGCCCCAGGCCCACATCGGCGCGTCGAGGTCGGCCGCGGCGAACTCGGCACCGGCCTGCGCCGCCGCCTCGGCCAGCCAGTCCGGATAGCCGTCCGGCCGCTCCGGCAGCCGCAGGTCGACCTCGCGACTGCGCGGCGGCTCCTGGATCCGCTGCCGCAGCAGGACGGTGAACCAGCGCTGCACGCTGCCGGCGTGACGCACCAGGTCGGTCATCGTCCAGCCGGGGCAGGTGGGCACCGGGGTCGACGGATCGGCGGTTCGGACAACGGTGACGAAACGGGCGGTCTCCGCCGCGACGCGGGCGGGGTGATCGAGGGTGGTGGTCATGGCGGCCATTCTCCCGGACACCGGCAGCGTGGCCGCGCCCGGCCCCAGGGCCGCCCCGACCGCCCCTGGCGCGAGCGTCGAACACGCGGGGCGCGCTTCGGCCTCCCCGGGCCTCCGGCGCCCAGCCCCGGCACCGGCCCGGAAGCCGCCGACGGGCCCGGGTCACGGGCGCCGCGCCGGCCCGCACGGCGGTCGGGCGCAGGACCGCCACCGGGGAGCTGCGGCCCCCGCCCGGCGGGTGGTTGACTACACCGCATGGACCTCGCCCCGACGTTCTCCCCGTCTCCCGACATGCCGTCGGGCCGCCCCGGCCGGTCTGCCGCTCGGTGCGTGCCCGCGCGACGGGGCGGGACGGGGCCGGCATGAGCGTCGCCGACATACCGTCGGAGTCCGGCCCCGCCGCCCCTGCGCCCGGGCACGCGCCCCCGTTCGATCCCGAACTCGGCGCCGCGCTGGCGGCCCTGGGCGACGGGGCCGGCGGGCCGATCACCCCGGAGAACCTGGCGGCCCGGCAGGAGCGGGATGCCGCGTCCCGGGCCAGGCCGACGGTCCGGGAGCTGCGGGCCGACGGCCGCTTCGAGGTGGCCGACCTGCGGGCGCCGGGGTCGCCGGACGGGCCGGACGTCACGCTGGTGAGCGCACGACCCGCCGGGATCTCCCGGCCGCTGCCGCTGCTGTACTACCTGCACGGCGGCGGAATGATCATGGGCAACGCGTGGTCCGTCGTTCCGCGGCTGCTGCGCGAGTGGGCGCTCCCGCTGGAGCTGGCCGTCATCTCCGTCGAGTACCGGCTGGCTCCGCGGACGCGCTACCCCGGGCCGCTGGAGGACTGCTACGCCGGCCTCGTCTGGGCGGCCGAGCACGCGGCCGAGCTGGGCATCGACGCGGACCGCATCGTGCTCGGCGGAAAGAGCGCCGGCGGCGGACTCGCCGCCGCCCTCACCCTGCTCACCCGGGACCGGGGCGGCCCCGCCCCGATCGGGCAGCTGCTCCTGTGCCCGATGCTCGACGACCGCGACGCCACCTTCTCCAGCCAGCAGATGGCCGGCCTCGACACCTGGGACCGTACCTCCAACACCACCGCGTGGCAGGCCCTGCTGGGCGACCGGTACGGCGCCGCGGACCTCTCGCCCTACGCGGCGCCCGCCCGCGCCTCCGACCTGTCCGGACTGCCCCCGGCCTACCTCGACGTCGGGTCGGCCGAGACCTTCCGGGACGAGGGCGTCGCCTACGCCCAGGCGCTCTGGCAGGCCGGCGGCCAGGCCGAACTGCACGTGTGGCCCGGTGCGTTCCACGGCTTCGACACCCTCGCCCCCCGGTCGGCGCTCGCCCGGGAGGCCCGCGACGCCCGTTCCCGCTGGCTCCGGCGCATCCTCGCCCGGTGATCCGACCGCCCGACCGTCCCACCGCCGGACCGCCCAACCGCCAGGCCGCCCGACCGCCGGACCGCCACGGTCCGGGCGCCGGACGGGAGGACCAGGGCAGCGGCGGCGGTTCGGGGACTCCCGGGCGGGCCCCGGGTGTGCCAGGATCCCGGGTGACCGTGTACAGGCAGAACCGGTCCCCGGCGGGGGTGACCGGCGTCCATCACCCTCACCCACGTCGGGATGACCATGAGAAGACTCGCACTGCGCCTGCTGTCCGTGGCAACGACCCTGTCCGCCTGCGTCGTGGCGTCGCCCGGGACCGCCCCGGCGGCACCGGCCGTCCTGACCACGACCGCCACCGCACCGGCGGGCGCCCCGGTGGCGCTCACCGGTGCGCAGCTGGCGGCCTCCTGGACCGGACCGCTGAGCACCCGCGGCCGCTACGTCGTCGACGCGGCCGGCGACCGGTTCAAGCTGCGGTCGGGCAACTGGGCCGGCGCCCAGGGCACCTGGCAGGGCAGCGGCGACACCGCCGATCCGGCGAACAACCAGGCCGGCCAGGTGTCGTACAACCTGCCGCTCGGCCTGGACCGGGCAGCGCTGCCCGAGATCATGGCCGGCTTCCACAGCCTCGGGCTGAACAGCATCCGGCTCCCCTTCGCGGACGCGATGATCCGGGACACCACGGTCGTCCCGGACGTCGCCGTCGCCGCCAACCCGCAGCTGCGCGGCAGCACGCCGCTCCAGGTCTACGACGCCGTGGTGGCGGCCCTCACCGCCGACGGGTTCGCCGTCGTCCTCAACAACCACACCACCTCCTACCGGTTCTGCTGCGGCCTGGACGGCAACGAGCGCTGGAACAGCGGCCAGTCCACCCAACAGTGGGAGGAGGACTGGCTGTTCATGGCGAACCGGTACCGGGCGAACAAGCGGGTCGTCGGTGCCGACCTGCGCAACGAAGTCCGCCGCGACACCTGGGACGACCCCAACTGGGGCATGGGCGACAGCCATGACGAGTACGCCGCCTTCGAGGAGGCGGGCAACCGGATCCTCCAGGCCTCGCCCGACCTGCTGATCATCATGGAGGGCATCAACTGGCAGGGCATTCCGCTGGCCGGGCTGTACCACGGCCGCCCGATGCTCAAGCCGGTCGCCACCCTCTCCCACACCCTGATCGACTCCGGCAAGCTGGTCTACGCGGCCCACTTCTACGGCTACACCGGCTCGGCCAACACCGGTGCGGGCAGCGGGCCCGGCTCCACCGCTGATCCGCGCTACCAGGACCTGACGCCCGAACAGCTGGCCGCGGTGGTGGACGAGGAGGCGCTGTTCGTCACCCGGGCCGGGCAGCACTTCACCGCTCCCGTCTGGATCAGCGAGTTCGGCGCGGGCGGACGCGGCTCGACCGACCCCAAGGAGCAGGCCTGGTTCGACCGCTTCACGGCGATCCTGGCCGCCCGGGACGCCGACTTCGCGATCTGGCCGCTGGTCGGCTGGCACAACGACGGTGCGCCCCAGGACTCCTGGGCCCTGCTGCACTACGACCGGGCCGGCCGCCGGCTCAGCATCGAGGACCCGGGCGACTGGCGGGCCCAGAACTGGAACCGCCTGATCGCGGCCCCCTCGTACACCGGCCAGGTGCCGCGGCAGCCGCGCTGGAACCTGCTCGACCTCGACCACACCGACCAGAACGTGTCCCGGCGGATGCTCGCCCTGCCCGACTGGAGCAGCGGCAACCGCAAGGGCAACTGCCCGGACGGCCAGCGCCTGATCGGTCTGGGCCGCAGCGACAGCCGCGGCCTGTGCACCGACGCCGGGCAACCCGCGACCGGGCCGGGCGGCTGGGTCACCGTGACCGACGAGAGGTACGTCACCGACGGGGACTGGGCCCCGGGCTACAACAAGCTCCAGTGCCCGGCCGGTCATCTCGTCGTCGGCTACGGCGTCCACGGCAACGCGATGGCGGCGCTGCTGTGCGCTCCCGCGGCCGGCCCGCTGCCCGCGACGGGCCGCGTGCTCTGGTTCGACCGGGGCGACAACCGTCCGCCGGCCTCCACCGGAGCGGACTCCGCGGCCAGCGACTGGGCACCGGGGTACTACAAGGGCCAGTGCGCCGCCGGCGAGTACCTCGCGGGTGTCGCGATGACCTGGCGCTGGATGCACGGCGGCGTACCGGACGCGCTGCTCTGCCGCCCCCTGGCCTGATCCGCCGCCGGTGGGCCGGCCATCGACCCGCGGGGCCCGCCCGGTCGTCGGAGGACCTCCTCCGGCCGGACGGGCCCCTTCGGGGCGGGCAGGCGCCCGCTGTCGTCAGGCCAGCGCCGGGCCGGCCGTGGAGTTCAGCCAGGCCCAGCCGGACCAGCTGCTGAAGCCGGTCTGCCAGCGGTGGAAGACGCCGGAGGCACTGCTGCCGAGCACCTCCAGCCGGCCGTCCTGGTTGGTGGTCGCCGCGATCCCGGTGCCGCCGGTGCCGAAGGTCTCCCAGGGCGACCAGCCGCCGTTCACCGCCGTCTGCCACAGATGGGTGGCCGCGCCCGCGTTGATGGCGAACACCTCCATCCGGCCGTCGACCGAGCGCGCGGAGGAGAGCTCGGCGTCGGCGGCTCCCCCGTCCGTCCCGGTCCATTCCGACCAGCTGGTGGGGCCGGTCTGCCACCGGTGGAACACCCCGGCGCCGTTGGAGGCGAACACCTCCAGCCGGCCGTCCGAGTTGTGGTTGACCGTCAGGCCGTGCCCGCCGCCGCCGAAGGTGTCCCAGGCCGACCAGCCGCCGCTGGGCGCGGTCTGGTACAGGTGGCCGAACGTGGTGTCAGACAGCGCGAACACCTCCAGCCGGCCGTCGGGGGCGCTCTCCATCTGCAGCCGCGCGCCGGCGGGGCCGCCGAGACCGGCCCAGGCGGCGAAAGCTCCGTTGGGCGCGGTCTGCCAGGTGTGGAACACCCCGGTGGGGCCGGAGGCGAAGACCTCGATCCGGCCGTCGGCGTTGCCGCCGGCCGCGACCCGGGACCCGCCGGCGCCGAGACCCGCCCAACCCGACCAGCCGGCGTTCGGCGCGGTCTGCCACATGTGGTCGAGCGTGGTCCCGTTGAGCGCGAACACCTCCAGCCGGCCGTCCTGGTTCGGCGCGATCGCCAGCTGGGCGCCGGCCGGTCCGCCTTCGTCGACCCATTCCGACCAACCGCCGTTGACCGACAGCTGCCAGGCGTGCCAGACGCCGCCCGGGCCCGCGGCGAAGGTCTCCAGCCGGCCGTCCGCATCGCGGCCGGACACCATCCGGCCGGACTGGTACGGGTGCGGCGTGACCGCGCTGTCCTCGATGACCTTGTGGTAGCGGCGGGCGCTGAAGGAGCCGTTGGGATGCCCGTCCAGGGAGGCGTCGCCGATGTTGGCGGTGAGGTGGCGGACCGGCGTCGAGCCGAAGGAGTAGTAGGAGAAGTCGCCGTCACCGTCGAGCCACCGGTCGAAGATGAACACGTGCTCGCTGTAGTTGTTCAGGATGTCGCCCGGGCGCAGGTCGCCGCGGTCGATGGCGTACGAGTAGGAGTCCGACAGCGACCCCGTCCAGGCGTTGGCGTCCAGGTGCCAGGCCATCGACACGTAGCCCGAGCAGTCGCGGCGGTAGTCGAAGTCACCGCCGGGGCCGGGCGAGTAGCCGCCCTGGTCGTAGGGACCCGGCTGGTGGTCGACCCAGTACTGGGCCCGGGCGATGATCTCGCTGCGGGTGATCGGGCCGCCGATGGCCGAGGCGGCCATGGTCGGGCCGCCGGTGATGGAGGCGGCGACGGTCGGGCCGCCGGTGGTCGGGGCGGCGGAGGCGCTGCCCGCGGTCGCGAGACCGGTGCCCGCCAGGGCGAGGACGAGGGCGGCGGCCGTCAACAGGGCCCGGACCGTGGCTCTGGACGCCTGCGACACGTGCCGCACGGGGTGGCTGAAGGGTGACATCTCGCTCTCCACTGCTCCTCTCGAAGGGTTCACGCGCCGACCCAGGCGGCGCCGCCGAAGGTGCCGTCGGCGTTCCAGCCGCTCCAGCCGCCGTTGGGTGCGCCCTGCCAGATGTGCGAGATGTTCGCGCCGCCGGGGGCGAGGGCGAACACCTCCATCCGGCCGTCCGCGTTGTGACTGACGTTCACCGTCGCGGCGGCTCCGCCGAAGGAGCCGTTCCAGCCGCCCCAGCCCGAGGAGGGGGCGGTCTGTTCGCGGATCGCGACGCTGCCACCGTCGGGCCCGAGGACGAAGACCGCCATCCGCCCGTCGGCCTCGTGACCCACCACCGGCGTGCCGCCCGTCGGGCCGCCGAACTGGCCGTTGCCGTCCCCGTTCCAGGCACTCCAGCCGCCGTTCGGCGCGGTCTGCCAGATGTGCGAGATCGAACCGCGGTCCGGCGCCACCGCGAACACCTCCATCCGGCCGTCGGCGTTCTGACCGACCGTCACACCGGAGGCTGCTCCGCCGAAGGAGCCGTTCCAACCGCCCCAGCCCGAGGAGGGGGCGGTCTGCTCGCGGATCGCGACGCTGCCACCGTCGGGCCCGAGGACGAAGACCGCCATCCGCCCGTCGGCCTCGTGACCCACCACCGGCGTGCCGCCCGTCGGGCCGCCGAACTGACCGTTGCCGTCCCCGTTCCAGGCACTCCAGCCGCCGTTCGGCGCGGTCTGCCAGATGTGCGAGATCGAACCGCGGTCCGGCGCCACCGCGAACACCTCCAATCGCCCGTCGGCGTTCTGGCCGACCGTCACACCGGAGGCTGCTCCGCCGAAGGACGTGTCCCAGGGGCTCCAGCCGCCGTTCGGCGCGGTCTGCCAGATGTGCCGGATGCTGCTCCTGCCGGAGCCCAGGACGAACAGTTCGAGACGCCCGTCGGGGTCCCGGCCGACCACCGGCAGTCCGCCGACCGGACCGCCGAGCCGCTGCCACGGGCCCCAGCCGCCGTTCGGAGCCGTCTGCTCGCGGTAGTACAGCCCCTGCTGGTCCGGTGAGACCGCGAACGCGATCATCGCGCCGTTCGCCTCCCGGCCGATCGCCGGGTTCTGCCGGCCGTCGCCGAAGTCGTCCCACGCCCGCCCGGAGGCAGCCAACGCGACGTCCAGGTAGTCGGCGTCGATGTTGAGGGTGATGCCGCCGTAGGTCTCGTCGCGGCCACCGGTGTACTGGTGGATCCGCTGGTGGTTCGCCCACAGGTGGTCCGGGATCGCCGGATCCGAGGTGCTGGTACCACCGCTGCCCGGCCACGCCGCGAAGTCGATGACGTCCGGCATCGCGTAGGAGTCGTAGTGGGCGACCAGGTCGGAGATCGTACTGCCGGCGCTTCCGTACACGCCCGACAGATAGCCCCGGGCGTGCAACTGCGTGGTCCAGGCGGACAGGTAGCCCATCACCAGGCCCGAGTACTGCGGCGCGTAGTGCTCGTTGTCCATGTAGACCGGAGTGCCGGGCGGGAAGCCGAGGGCCGACAGCTGCGCGATCGCGTCGTCGGCGTCGGCCGCGCCCTGGGCCGCCGACGGGATCGTGGCGCAGCCGGGGCAGGCCCCGGGCGCCTGGTGGCCGACGTACAGCGGGAAGTAGTGCCAGCCGATCGACGCCTGCCGGGCGACCCAGTCGGCGGTCAGGTTCGGCTGGTCGCAGGTGCGGTTGACGCCACCGATGTAGATCCCGATCGCACCGTAGGGCGAGGCGTCCATCCAGGTGCGCATGGTGGCCGAACCCGGGGCCGCGCACGGATCGAAGCCCTGGCCGGTGTAGTTGGTGGTGCTCCCGTCCACGGCGGCCGCGAGAGCCTCGGCGGTGGCCGGGGCGGCGGCGGTGACGGCGGTGGTGACGCCGGTGGCGGTACCGGTGGCCGGGGCGGCGCTCCCCTGCGCCGTCGCCCCGGCCGGTTTCCGCAGACCGGCCCGGTCGAGGACCGTCGTGACGGCCGCCCGGTCGGTGCCGTAGGCCGCGGTGACGGTGACCTCTCCGGTGGTCACGGTGATCTCGCGGGCGGCGGCGTTCTCCCGCGCCCCGCCCGCCGCTCCGGCCACGGCCGGCCGGACCAGGATCGCCTCGCTGCGCCCCCGGAGGTGGGACGGGCAGTCCTGGTCCTCGCCGGGGCTGCCCAGGTAGACGGCGTGCCGGTCGAACCGCACGCAGGTGTTCGGCGCCGCGTCCAGGTCGATCACCGGCCAGGACGCCGGCACCCGCAACGTCGTGCCCCGGTAGGTCACGTTCTTGCCGTCGCCCGGGGGCGCGGGGACCGGTCCGGCCGCCGCCAGGCCGGCGGACGAGAGGACCAGCGCGCCCACCAGCGCGCCGGTCAGTACGGCGAGTCTCACGAGGACCCCTTCCGCTGTGGATGTCGAACGGCGTGGATGTCCAACGGTGTGGACGGGCCGGCCCGACGGCCGGTGCGCGGCTCGCACTACGGCCGGATCCCGTCGAACTGCAGCACCCGGTAGGCGCCTTGGGCGGTCCACTGCGAGACGATCAGGGTCAGCGAGGTGGCGCCGGCGCTGCCGGGGTGGATGTAGCCGCCGTACAGGCTCTCGACCTGCGGTCGGCCCCAGTGGTTCGGCGGCCAGACGTTGTTGGCGACGATCTGCGGGACCGGCGCGGACCACGCGGCGTCGGGCCGGGACGCGGTGCGCGTGCAGATCGAGCCGTCGTTCACGTCGAGGTAGCTCATGCAGTAGCGGCCGTCGATCCGCTTGACGGAGAACTCGCCGATGTTGTTCCCGGGGCCGAACAGCGGTGTCGGCGGGGTGCCGTCGGTGGCCCAGTACCAGCTGCCGTTGTACGCCCAGTTCTGCTGCGCGCCGAAGTTGCCGGCCCGGAAGTCGTCCGGGTCGATCCGGAACAGCTGGATCGCGCCCTGGTCCCCGGTGTTCTTGTGGGTGCCGTTCCAGCGCTTGGAGAAGATGTACAGCCAGCCGTCCGGGTCGATGCCGGCGAAGGACCACATCCCGTACATCGACTGGTTCACGCCCTGGTCCTGACCGGCCCAGTGGTACGGGTAGTCGGTCCACGTCCGGCCGAAGTCGTCGGAGTAGGCGACGCCCGACATCAGCGAGCCGTCCTCGCCGGCCGGCAGCGGATCCGGGCCGATGCCGCGCGCCACGGAGGTGTACTGCAGGTAGGTGCGGCCGCCGAACTCGATGCAGTCGTTGGGAATGCGGGTGCTCTCCACGCCGTGACCGTTGTCGGCGCCGTGCACGTAGTCGAAGAGCTGCCGGGCGGACCCGTCGGGCATGGCGTAGCTGAACGAGATCGGCGTGGCCCCGGAGCGGTCGAAGTCGGCCTGGTTCAGCATCACCGGGGAGCCGAGGTAGCCGTTTCCGGCGTCGAAGGAGTCGCCGAACACATAGCCCCAGGTGTTGTCGTGCTCCCGGTGGTACGGGATGCCCAGGTCGCCGCTGCCCAGCCCGTACCGGCTCGCCGAGTCTCCGGGCAGTTGGCACAGCGGTGCGCCGGTCTGGCCGACGCCGTTGGTCGCGGCGGCCGGCCCGGCGGCGGCCACGCCGGCACCCACGGCGAGGCCGGTACCGAGGACGAGCCCCGTGCCGGTCCGGAGCAGCGATCGCCGGGTGAGTTGGTGGCCCGGCTGGGGTGAAGTGGACATGGATCTCCTTCGGTTGGGTCGAGACGCGAAAGGCCGATGCGCGGAGGGTCCAGACGCGGAACGTCGAGACGCGAGGGCCGAGACGCGAGGGCCGATGTGCGGAAGGCCGGTGCACGGAAGGCCGGTACGCACGAAGTCGCGTGCGCTGGGCGGTGGTCCGCCGTGGCCCCGGCCCCATGCTGTGGTCCGGACCGCCCGGCGGGACAGGCCACGGACCGGCCAAACGCGACCGGTCACCGCTGACGACCGGTCACCGCCGACGACCGGCGGTCGATCGCCTAGCGCGGGCACGCCGCCGCGGCGACCAGCAGCAGGAGCGCGATCGCGGCCACCAGGAGGCAGCCGCAGCAGCCGTCCGGGATTCGACCGACCTCGACATGGCCCCCGGGAGGAGTGCCGGGATGCCGCTTCGCGTAGTGCTCGATCTGCTGCCGATCCCCCTCGGACCCACTCAGCCAGGCCGTCCTGAAACCGCATTCCCCGCACCAGTAGCGGTAGGCCACGTCGACTCCTCGCTTCCCACCGCGCCGCGCCTCCATGAGGGCAGCGATTGTGGCGTTCGTCATGTTCGGCGAACAGGCCATCCGGCCGGACATCGCTGACCGGTCGTCACAGGTAGGCTCACCGGCGGTTTACCGGCGAGTAGAGAGGCGCCTCGGTGACAGATCAGCTCGGCACGCTGCTCCGCAGGCTGCGCGGCCAGGCGGGCCTGACGCAGGAACAGGTCGCGGAGCGGTCCGGAGTGAGCGTGCGCACCATTCGCCGGCTGGAGAGCGGCAGATCCACCGACCACCGGTTGGGAACGGTGAACCTGCTGGCCGACGCCCTCGACATCAGCCAGGAGGACCGCCGGCACCTGGCGAGCATGCTCGCGAAGGCGCGGAGCGAATCGGCCCCCGGGCAGCCCGGACAGCCCGGACCGGCCGCCGCACCACCCGGGGCCACCGCCCCGCCCGGGCCGACGGCGGACCCGGCCGGACCCGCCACCGCACCACCCGGGGCCACCGCCCCGCCCCGGACCGGCTCACCGACCCCGCCACCCGAGCCGTCCGGCGCTCCCGCCCCCGCCGTGCCCGCACCGCGGGCGGTTCCCGCACCGAGGCCGGTGCACGCCGCGCTGGTCGACGCCGCACAGGAGCTGGCGACGGAGGTCCGGCGCCGCTGGCGGCGCGAGGAGGCGCAGCGCCGGGTCCACGACCCGTTTCCGCTCCCGGTCCGCTGGCAGCCGGCCCCCGCCGGGCTGACCGACCGCTCGGACAACATCCAGCGCCTCGGCCCGGGGGCGGTGGCCCGCCGGATGGACCTCAGCGGGGACCTGCGGAGCGTGGCGGAGGTCTACCGGCGGATCTCCTCCGGGCGGTTGGTGATCCTCGGCCGGGCCGGCTCGGGCAAGTCGATCCTCACCATCAGGTTCGTCCTGGACCATCTGGAGGACCCGACCGTGCCCGGCCGGGTCCCGGTGGTCTTCAGTCTCGGCTCCTGGGACCCGACCACCACCGCGCTGCGGGACTGGCTGATCGGCCGCCTGCTGCGCGACCACCCGCACCTGGCCCGCCGCGGCCCGCACGGGTCGACGCTGGCCGCCGCGCTGGTCGACGCCGACCTCGTCCTCCCCGTCCTCGACGGGTTCGACGAGATCGCGGAGGGCCTGCGGCGGGAGGCCCTCGACGCGCTCAACGCCACCTCGCTGCCGCTCGTCCTCACCAGCCGGCACGACGAGTTCGCCGAGGCCGTCCAGGAGGCGCACGCGCCGCTGCTCTGGGCGGCCGGCATCGAGCTCTCCGACCTCACCCTCGACGACCTCGTCCACTACCTCCCCCGGACCGCGCGACCGGTCACCCGCGGCGTGAGCACCGCTGCCGGCGACGGCCACGGCGAGTCGGTCTGGGGACCCGTCCTCGACGAACTGCGCACCGGGGGGACCACGGCGGCCGCCAACCTCGCGGCGGTGCTGACCACCCCGCTCATGGTGATCCTGGCGCGCACCGCCTACAGCGAGACGCCCGACCGCGATCCCGCCGAACTGCTCGACCCCGTCAGGTTCCCCACCGCGAAGTCCCTGGAGGAGCACCTGCTGGCCGGGTTCGTCCCCGCCGTGTACCGGCACCGCGCCCCGGAGCGGGACGCCGCCGGACGGCAGGCCCGGTCGCCGGGCTGGGACCCGGAGCGCGCCCAGCGCTGGCTCGGCCACCTCGCCCACCACCTGGTCCGGCTCGACCACGACCGGCAGGACCTCGCCTGGTGGCAGATCGGCGAGTCGCTGCCGCGCTCGACCCGCGTCCTGGCCGTGGTGGTGGCCACCTCGCTGAGCGTCGCCGTCGCCGACTGGCTCGTCGGCCTGTTCGTCAGCCTGCTCGGCGGCCCGCTCGGGCTCGGGCTCGGCATCGGGGTCGGCGAAGTCCTGCTTCAGGGGAGCCTGATGGGACCGGTCGCCGGGCTCGCCTTCGGGTGCGTGTACGCGCTCCTGATCACCTTCGGCGGCGGGGAGGTGTTCGAGCCGACCCGCGTGCGGCTGCGACTGCCCGGCACCCACCACGGCCTCGGGCGCCGGCCGGTCCGCACCTTCCTCGCCCGGTTCGGGGACGGTCTGCTCGGCGGATCCGTGATGGGCGTCGGCTGCGCGTGCGCCCTCGCCCTGGAGCGCGCGCTGTACGCGGGCTCGCCGCTCACCGATCCGGCCGTGATCGAGGGCACCCTGATCAACATGCTGTGCCTCGGGCTGACCTTCGGCTCGGCCGCCGGGCTGGTCTTCGGGCTCTCGGCCGCGCTCGAAGCACCCGTCGACGTCACCTCCGCGGCCACCCCGGTGAGCCTGCTGTCCTCGGACCGCGCCACGATGGTCCGCCGGTTCCTCACCCTGGCGCCCGCGCTCACCATCACCATCGCCGGCGGCGGGCGGCTGGTCGTCGAGCTGTTCCAGGACTCGCTGGGGCCACTGAACTGGGGCGTCCCGGACGGCCTCTTCATCGGCGCGGTCGGCGGGATCGGCGGCACGGTCTCCTACCTGCTCGCCTTCACCGCGTGGGGCCAGTGGCTCGTCCTGTCCCGCCTCTGGCTGCCGCTGACCGGTCGACTGCCCTGGCACACCGTCGCGTTCCTGGACGACGCCTACCACCGCGGCGTGCTGCGCCAGACCGGCGCGGTCTACCAGTTCCGGCACGAGCGTCTGCAGCACCACCTCGGCCGCACCTTCCGGCAGCAGCACAGCCACTACGCGCCGGCCACCTTCCCGCCCGCGCCGGCCGCCTCACCGTGACCGCGGGGGCGCGCTCCACCGGTCAGGGCGCCGACGCGGGACGGCCGGTCACATGTGGCCGGTGCCATGGCCTGTCCGCCGGGCCGCCCGGACAGCAGCATCACGGGTACCGGTTCGACGCGGCGCCGGCGCTCGGACCCAGCGGAACCGATCGCGAGCACCGCGCGCCGCCCTGACCACCCGCAGCCCAAGGAGTCCGATGAAGCCCCTACGTCTGACCGCCGTCGGCGCCGCGCTGGCGCTCGCCGCCCTCGCCGGTGTCGAACCGGCGCACGCCGACGCCCCGACCGCGGCCGCCGTCCTGCAGGCCGGCGCCCAGCAGGGGGTCGCCGACGGGTATCCGGGCGTGATCGGCCTGGTCCGCCAGGGCGACACCACCCGGTACGTGCACGCGGGCGTCGGCGACCTCACCACCCGGGTGCCCGCCGATCCTTCCGCGAAGTTCCGGATCGGCAGCAACACCAAGGCGTTCACCGCCACCGTGCTGCTCCAGCTGGAGGGCGAGCAGCGGCTGTCCCTCGACGACACCGTCGACCGGTGGCTGCCCGGAGCGGTGGCCGCGAACGGCTACGACGGCACCAGGATCACGATCCGCCAGCTGCTGAACCACACCTCCGGCCTGCCCGACTACGCCAAGGACACGGCGTTCTCGCTCTCCTACGCGCTGAACACCGAGCCCAACAAGCCCTGGCCGCCGCAGACCCTGGTGGACCTCGCCCTCGCCCAGCACAAGCCCACCGGTGCGCCGGGCGGGCAGTGGAGCTACTCCAACACCAACTACGTCCTGGCCGGCATGGTGATCCGGGCCGTCACCGGCAACGACGCGGCCGCCGAGGTCCGACACCGGATCATCGAACCGCTCGGCCTGCGCGACACCACCTTCCCGACCAGCGATCCGACCCTCTCCGGCACCTACCTGCACGGGTACGAGTACCCGGTGATCGGCATCGGCATCAGGGACGTCTCCGTCTCCGACGTCCAGACCTTCGGCGCCGCCGGGGCGATCGTGTCGACCCTGGACGACCTGACCGCCTTCTCCCGCGCCCTGGTGACCGGCCGGCTGCTGGCACCCGCGCAGGAGGCCGAGCTCAAGACCACCGTCCCGGTGACCGCCGACGGCACCGTCGGTTACGGCCTGGGCATCGTCCACGTGCAACTGCCGTGCGGACAGTGGGCCTGGAGCCACAACGGCGCCGTGCTGGGCTACTTCAGCGACTGGTACACCAGCGACGACGGCAGCAGGCAGGTCGCGCGCGCCAACAACGAGTTCCACCTGCTGGCCGGGACGAGGGGCCAGCAGGACACCGGCAAGGCGACGGTCGACGCCTACTGCGCGCTGTGACCCCCGGCTCCGCCCGCACCCGGCGGCGGGACCCCCGACCATCCTGTCCGCCACTCCGAGAGGACCACCGATGACCTCGCTCCCGACCGCCTGGCGCCGGCACGCGAAGGCGGCCGTCGTCGCCGCGGCGATGGCCGTGTCCGCGCTGCTCGTCGCCGCTCCCGCACACGCGGACCAGCCCGCCGTGCCGGCCGCCCCCACCGTCCCCGCCGTGCCCGTCTTCACCGACGGGTTCGGCCTGACCCAGGTCGGTGCCCCCGAGGTGCGTTCGAACACCGACCTCACGCTCACCGTGACCACCGGTCAGCTGTCCGGCACCCACAAGATCCGGATCTTCCTGCCGCGGGACTACGCCGCGGACCCCGGCCGGCGCTGGCCGGTGACGTACTTCCTGCACGGCGGGGCCGGCACCGTGGACGACGCCGCGGCCGCCCCGGCCCTGCGCTCGGACGCGATGATCACCGTCGTCCCGGACGGCGGCCTGAAGGGCTGGTACGCCGACTGGCTGATGCAGAACACCGTCCTCGGCAAGGCCAACTGGCAGACCTTCCACACCGGCCAGGTCGTCCCCTTCATCGACGCCAACCTGCGCACCCTCACCGACCGGTCCCACAGGGCCGTCGTCGGCCTGTCGATGGGCGGCTACGGCGCCCTGCGCTACGCCGAGTACCGGCCCGACCTGTTCGGCCACGTCGCCGCGCTGTCCGGCGGCATCGACCTCGGCATGGCGGAGATCCGCGGGACGGTCCTGGCCACCGAGCTCAACCTCCCGGGGGCGTGGTGCGCCGCGAGCACCTCCGGCACCGGTCAGTGCGTCGGCTACGGGCCCTACGTCGACAGCGACGCGATCTTCGACTCGCCCTACCCGGTCTTCGGCGCCGACCACGTCTGGAACGAGGTCAACCCCGCCGCGGGCGCCAACCTGGCCAAGCTTGCCGGCACCGACATCGCCCTCTACACCGGCGACCAGGGGCCCATCGACCACTTCACGGCGATCGCCACCAACACCGTCCGGACGCGGCTCGACCAGCTCGGCATCCCCCACCGCACCCTCGACTACGGCGACGGGTCGACCCTGTCGCCCACCTGCAACGGCGGCCACAACTACGGCTGCTGGGCTCCGGCACTCGCCGACTACGTCCCCCGGCTCGAAGCCGCCTTCGCCACGGCGAGCTGACCCCGCGCCGGTCGGCGGCCCCGCGCCCTCCCGAGCGCCGCGGCCGGGAACTCACGGGGGTCTCCCCCGCGAGGATTGACCCGGCCGCGGCCGGAAGAGATCATCGTGCCGGGTCCAGGGCGACAACCCTTCCGGGTGTCGACCCGCAAACCGAGAGGAACCCAGCCATGTCCGAATCCGGACGATTCACCGTCGAATCCGTGCCGATACCCGCCCGTTCCACCGTCGCCGTGCTCGGCCCCGGAGGGGTCGGCGGCCTGCTCGCCGCACTGCTCTCCCGCGCGGGGCACCGCGTGATCTGCCTCGCCCGGGAGGAGACCGCCGCTCCGCTGCGTCAGAACGGCATCCACGTCCGCAGCCGGCAGTTCGGCGACTTCGCCGCAGCGGTCGAGGCGGACGGCACCCTGCGCGAGCCCGTCGACCTGTGCCTGGTGACGGTCAAGAACACCGCGCTCGACGCGGCGCTCGACCGCGTGCCGCCGCAGTGGGCGGCGAACGCCCTGGTCGTGCCGCTGCTCAACGGCGTCGAGCACACCCGCACCCTCCGGGCGCGCTACGGGGACGAGCGGGTGGTACCCGCCGTCGTGCGGGTCGAGTCCACCCGCACCGCGCCGGGCGTCATCGAGCACGGCAGCCCGTTCGTCGAGATCGACCTGGCCGGCCCGCCGGAGCGGTCGGCTCCGCTCGCCGACCTGCTCACGGGAGCGGGCGTGACCGCCCGGGCCCTGCCGGACGAGGACGAGGTCCTGTGGGGGAAGCTGGCCTTCCTGGCCCCCTTCGCCCTGCTGACCACCCGCCATCGCCGGCCCATCGGCACCATCAGGTCCGAGCGGCGCGACGAGCTGACGGCCCTGGTGGCGGAGACCGCGGCGGTCGGCCGGGCCTGCGGAGGCCGGACGGTGGCCGCCGAAGTCCTGGCGCGCTACGACGCGTTCCCCGCCGACAGCAGGTCGTCCATGCAGCGCGACGCCGAGGCGGGCCGCCCACTGGAGCTCGACGCCATCGGCGGCGCCCTGCTGCGCGCGGCCGAACGGCACGGCATCCCCGTACCGCTCACGACGCGGCTCGTCGCGGAGCTGGCGACCGCATGACCCGCCGGCACCGACGCCGCTGACCACGGGCCCCGGTCGGCCCTGCCGCTCGACGAGCAGGGCCAACCGGGGCGGGCCACCCGCACTACAGTCTGCTCCTGTCGGGACACACCCGTCTCTCACAGGGGGAACAGGACTTGAGGCTCCATCACCAGCCCGATCGCCCGCACCGCCGCACGTTCCGGCGGCGGGCGCGCTCCGTCCTCGTCACACTCGCGCTGGTCGGCGGCCTGCAGGGCGCGCTGGCCGGAACGGCGTCGGCGGACCCGGCGGTGTCGCTGTGCTCCTCCGTCAACGGGAAGTTCGGCTCGGCCGTCGTGGGCGACGGCCGCTACCGCATCATGCCGGACGAGTGGAACTCCTCGGCCGAGGTCTGCATGACCAGCGACGGCGGCGCCGACTTCACCGTCACCCGCAGCGACCTCACCAACGCCACCAATACCCAGCCCGGCGCACCCGGCGCGTACACGCGCATCGAGTACGTCCCGCGACCAGGTGAACTGCCCACCCCGGTGGCCACCATGGGCGACACCCTGACCGGCTGGCGGACCACCACCGGTGTCCCCGGGCAGTACAACGCGGCGTACGACCTCTGGTACGCGGACACGGCCGGCGGGTGCGGTCCGACCACCTCGCACGAGCTGATGATCTGGCTCAACCGGCAGGGCGGGCCCGTCCCGCTGGGCACCGCCACCCAGCAGGTCACCCTCGGCGGCCGGACGTACCAGGTCCACCAGTACCAGAACGCCACCACCGGCAAGCAGGTCATCAGCTACCTGCTCACCACTGCGACCAACTCCGTCTACGCCCTGAACCTGCGCGCGGTCACCGCCGACGCCGTGGTCCGAGGCTACGTCCCCGCCGACGGTCAACTCTGCTCCGTGCAGGCGGGCTTCGAGATCTGGAACGGCGGCGCCGGACTGGCCACGAAGTCGTTCTCCTACCAGCCCGCCACCGGCCTGCCGACCGGCAACGTGACGTCCGGCCTGCCCGGCAAGTGCCTCGACGCCGGGAGCAACGCGGCCGAGCCCGGCAGCTCCACCATTCCCGTGGACATCTGGGACTGCGCCACCACGCCGAACCAGACCTGGACGATCGGCAACGACGGCACCGTCAAGGCCCTCGGCACGTGCCTCGACGTCACCGGCGGCGGACTCACCGACGGGACCCCGGTCCAGCTCCACCCCTGCAACGGCACCGGCTCCCAGGTGTGGACGCAGAACGCCAGGGGCCTGCTGAACCCGCAGTCCGGCCTCTGCCTGACCGACCCCGCCGCCTCGACCGCCAACGGCACCCGGCTGACCGTCGGGACCTGCGGCGGGAGCGGACAGGACTGGCGGCCTCCGTACGGCGGGCAGCCGCTCTGGAGCGCCTTCACCAACAAGGCCACCACCTACTGCCTGAGCGGCGGCGTGGAGAACCCCACCTCGGTCAGCCTCCACACCTGCGGCGCCGGCCCCACCGCGCCGCAGAACTGGTCGCTGGTCAAGGACGGCACCCTCCGGAACTCCACCGGCACCTGCCTGGACGCGGGCACCGCCGGCACCGCCGGCAGCACGGTACAGCTCGCTCCCTGCTCGGGGTCGACGACGCAGCAGTGGCTGCTGTCACCGACCGGCTACCTGCTGAACCCCGGGTCCGGCAAATGCCTCGACGACCCGAAGTCCACCGCCGTTCCGGGCGTTCCGCTGAACCTGTGGACGTGCAACGGCACCGCCGCCCAGATCTGGTACTCGGCCGCCTGACCGCCGGCCCGGCGCCGGCCCGGCGCCCGTTGGCCTGCGATTTCGTCACCGTGAGTCGCGTTCGGTCCGCAGCGGGTGGGGGCTGTGGTGCGGACCACCCGGGGGTGGGTGGCCGCCCGGCACTTCCGGTACGGGCGGCCGAGGGCTCGTCACACACCGTCGACGATGTGCGCGGCCTCACACCGGTCGCGATGTGGCCCGGACCACTTTCCGGCCCTGTTCGATCTTGAAAAACGGGACATTTGCCTTCAAAACAGCCCATTTCCTTGATCCATACACCCGGTAACACCACCCTGACATGCCTAAACCTCCGAATCCTTGAAACCCCCGCCCCCACCCCCGTAACTTCGAACCCGTTGCACCGAGCAGCCGCACCGAAGGCCACACCGCCCCGGAGCACAGCAGGTGCCGAACCACGCGAGCCACACACCCCCCGAAACCAGCAGCCCCCAAGGGCCTGGTTCCGCACGCTCGCACCCACCTCCGAAAGGACCCGCATGACCTTCCGTAACGAGACCACCGCGACCACCACCGCCACCAAGCGCCGCAACCGCGTCCGGATGGCACTCATGGCC
>NZ_JBFAJO010000090.1:0-29070 GCF_040655255.1 Kitasatospora sp. NPDC050463 | reverse complement strand
GGAAAAACGCAGTGGCGATCCGGCAAGTCAGGACACCAGGCACCACACCGACTCTGCAGTCAACCCCCGAAGGACTTCGAGTGTCGACCACTAAGCCGGGAAACGACCCTCGACCTTCTCCGCTCTGGCAATGCCCAGGTTTTGATCGGCCAAGAGGAAGGGCCCTGGCTTGACGTCAAGGCCGATCACTACAACCTCCAGTCACAGCACGGAAAGATCTCAATCGCCCAAGCCGTTTCCCGCTTCGCCAATGCTGAACACGGCGGCATCGTGGTGGTTGGCATGCGCGGCAAGAAGGTTCCGGGCGGGGAGGTCATCAGCGGCATCTGCCCCGTGCCAGTGGACGGCCGAACGCTGCGCCAGTACCAGGACGCCATCGAGAAGCAGCTGTACCCGCCGCCGGACCTTCTCGACATCGAGGTTGTGCCGGCTGACGGCGGCAGCCTGGTGATCCTGCACATCCCGCCCCAACCAGAAGAGCTCAAGCCCTTCCTTGTCCACGGTGCGGTCGTGGATGGGAGGGTCGAGGGCGCCTTCATCAGCATCGTGCGCCGCAGAGGCGAGTCCTCCATCCCCATCACTGCGCCGGCAATCCACGCCACCCTGGCTGCAGGCCGAGCGCTGCTGCGGCGGGGCGAGCTACCCAAGGAGTGACTACTCGACCGCCCCGGATCAGCCTGCCTTCAACGGTTCGACCCTCGAGTGTCCAACCAAGTAGGACTGGGTGCCGGAGTTAGCCCACGATGGCACGTCGACGTAGCTCCAACAGCAGGGCCAACCCGGATGCTCTCGGACGAGCTCAGCCCCAATCATGGCCCGCACTGCCGGGCAGCCTGATGCCGGTGCGCGCGTTGACACCGACCGCAACTCGTAGATGCGGTCAAGCGTGGCCGGGCAAGGGGCAAAGACCTCGCGCAGCTTGCGGCTCGGTCTTGAGGTCGCCAGATTCGGTGGAAGCGCTAGGTGTACGGCCAGCAGAAGTAGCCGTGCGCCAGACCTCGGCTAGGTCGATACTGGTTACATCGCTGCTGCTGGGGTCGTGGTGTGCTATGGCTGTCGATCAGGCTCAGCTGATTGAGGAATTAGCTGAAGAACTCGGCAAAATTGCAGGTACAGGCGTATCGGAAGCAAAGGCAAGGGACGGACTGCCCAAACTTCGCCAGATACTGGCCGTACCAGAAGGATCTCCCACGCCAAGGGCGCAGCAGCTAATCAAACAGCGCCTACGCGGGCGAATTGACGCCATAATCGGAGATCAATGGATCCTTGACCCTCCAGTCAAGGTAGAAGCTGACGCCCTTCGCGATGCGTTGAGCTGCCTATTCCAGCTCTCACACCCCGACCTCAAGGCTTATAGCGCCTATAAGCATGCATACGAGAAACGTTGGGCATATGCTGTCGACCGACTTCGCCTTCAGATGGCACAACGGACCCTCCGTCAAAAGTGCCAACCTCTGATGCATTGCCTGGCATGCCAGCTCACTGCTCCGCCGCAGCAGTCCGACGGCCTCATGCACGAGCGCGTCCAACTGATCATATCCCTGGATGATCAGGGTACTCCCACCGAGGCCACCGTAATAGAAACCGCGCGCTGCGTACGGGAGGGCGCCGACCGCAGCTCCTTTCCTGTCGACTACTCCAGCGATCCCGCATGGGCCGCCGTCAAGGTCGAACCCCTTTCCGGCCTGATAGAAATATATCGGCAAGACATAAAGAACCGCCGGATTCTCAAGCTCGTTCCGACGTTTCGCCCGCTACGGCCAGGCGATGAGATTAGCTACAGCTTCCGAATCGTCTTCATGGGCGCAGAACCAGTCAAGCGCCATCTGTACCACTGCCGCTATGTTCGCTACAACCGCTCCTCGCTTGAGATCCGATTCTCGCCAAAACGGGTACCACTACGCGTCTGGACGCTTGCCGGCATTGCTCCCCACAGCCTCGACGAGATCTCGGACGGCCCACCCATCGCCAGCCCCAATCGGATGACGTACAGCTGCGACTTCTCCGACTGCGAGACTGGCCTGGCTTACGGTTTGGGCTGGGAGTGGCAAAGCGAATCCAGTAAGCGCACTAGAAAGTCCGCATAACTATTGCAAAACACGCATATATGTGCTATTATTGACAATTCTCGGTCGCAGCCCTTCCTGAGTGATGGGGACTGCGGCCTGGAATTTCCGGGTCGCTCCTTCTCTTCCAGGAGGCCCCGGAATGACCGACGCTACTGTTACTTCCAGTGCAATCTACAACGCCACCGAGCTCAAACTGAACGACTTCTTGAGCGCGATGCTCTCCAGCCCCTGCAATCCAAGGCCGGTGAGGATTGAAGTCGGACCCGAGTTCGTCAGGCTTCCTGCAATCGGAATAGATGGCGCCGACCCCATCGCCATCCAGCTTATACCCACCATGATCAAGATGATGGCCGTCAAGGAGTTCGTCTACTATCAGTATGAGTTCGAGGGGTGGCTCGTCGGCGACTACCCTGAGCGCGACTGGGTCTACGGTGAGCTCCAGCTCGGCTCCGATGATGGAGAACTCTGTTTCGCCGGGATCGCCCGCACCTCAACGACCGAGGAACGAGCGAAGCACCTCGGCCTGAGGCCCTACTTCCCGGTCTCCGACCCGGAGAGCTTCGTCTACCCGTCCACATAAGACCTGGGCGGCCCTACCCCCGTAAGGCCCGCAGCTACACTGCGGGCCTTTTCTCGTACCCGGGGGTCTGCCAAACCTCTGTCAAAGTGCCGGAATACGCCGAAAGCCCGCCAAGGGCGGGCTTGATTCCGCGAGACGATTCAAGATCCGAGGTGCCACAGGGGCACACGCACTCGCACTCGGACTGGATCTCAAGGAGGACAAGTGCAGTATATCCCGTTCAACGCCGGCCACCACGGCGACGTTCCCGCGAGCGCCAAGACGTTCGCGGCGGAACTCCACGCAGCCCTGGGCCGCTGCGAGGACCGTTACGCACACGACCACGACTTCAAGGCGGCCCGACACAAGATCGAGGAACTGGTGGCGTGGGCGTTCAAGGCGCTGCTGGAGCAGCCGACCCCCGACATCACCACCTGCTTCCAGTACGCCTTCCGGTGGGCAGCCTGGTTCGACGGTGACGCCCCGACCGTCGCTGAGCGGCTCCAGGCCGCCTTCGACTGGTGGATCGAGATCGGCCAGG
Organism: Kitasatospora sp. NPDC050463; assembly: GCF_040655255.1. Classification (NCBI taxonomy): domain Bacteria; kingdom Bacillati; phylum Actinomycetota; class Actinomycetes; order Kitasatosporales; family Streptomycetaceae; genus Kitasatospora; species Kitasatospora sp. NPDC050463. Next base: position 25,901 of record NZ_JBFAJO010000090.1, on the reverse strand, counting down.
GCGACGACGAGTTCATCGCTCTCATCAAGGAGCTCAAGATCAAGTCGGCCGATGCGTTCCGCCAGCTGCTCAGCCCGCCCGCGTCCCGCGTCCTCCACCCGAGGGTGTCGATCCTGGAGGACGTTCGGGCACAGCAGGGGCTCGATCTGGCTCTGCTGATCTTCAACGAGTTCGAGAAGCTCAAGGCCATGGCCGACAGGCTCGGCCAGCTGCTCGGTGCCCTCGGCCTCCGGGCTGCCGCTCGGCTGACTGAGGAAGCTCGGCTTGGCTTCGAAGCGGCCATCACGAACTACGGCAACGAGCCGCTCACCGGGTCGACCGCGGATGAGCAGGAGCTGGCCGATCAGTACCGCATGATCATCGAGGAGTACAGCTACTGCACGGGCCTCGTCCTGGATGACTGCTTGGGCCTCGCAACCTGGGAGACGGAGGTCGGCCTGGAGCAGCTCGGCATGATCGCGCGGGCCGCCAGCCTGTCCTGGTGCCCGGACTGGTCGAAGAACCAGAAGCTCTGGGTCGTCGACCTGGTCTTCGACGGGATACCGCTCCCCGACGAGGTCTGGGAGCAGATCCCGCTCGGGGCCGAGCCGCCCGACGACCCGGACGCCGCCGCCGATGGCGACGAGGAGGTGGGGGCGTGACCACCTTCGAGACCCCCGGCGAGGCTCGGGCCACCAACAGCTACGGCCTCGCGGCCCGCGCCTTCGCGCGCCTGAAGGAAGCCGAACAGGGTGTGGACGGCCACCACCTGCCGTCGCTCCGCGGCGTGGCGTTCGCGGCCTGCGCCCGACTGGCCCTGCAGGCCAGCGCGCACTGCGACGCCCTCATTGAGGAGTACACGGCCGGCCCCGGTCAGGATTCGGTCGAGGCGGAGAACCAGCTGGCCGAGGACTACGCCGTCGCCATCGAGTTCAGGGTGGTCGAGTTCGAGCACACGGCAGAGCGCCTGATGCGGGCCTTCGTGATATTCGACAACGAGCTCGGTCTGGAGGTCCTGGCCGAGGTGGCCCTCGCCCTGCTGGACCGGTGGCAGGCCGAGAACTCGCGCGAGTACAAGCTGTCCATCGTGCAGGAGATGGTGACCGGCCAGCCGCCCGACGAGGCGACCATCAGCCTGCGGGCGACGGAAGAGCTGAGCCTGATGCTGCAGGGGAAGTACGGTCGTGAAGCCCTCTAACCGATGGGCCCTGGCGATGGTCCTGCTCATCATCCTGCTGCTGGCCCTCCAGGGCCTGGTAAACGCGGTCCGGCCGATCTTGCCCCTCCTCATCGCCGGCCTCGGGCTCTTGGCGCTCCTGGGCGTGATCATCTGGGCGATCCTGCGCCGGAGCACCCGCTGGTGAACCCGGCCGACGCCACGTAACTCCTGCCGGGGCAGCCGCCCCGGCTTTTCAATTCCCTTATCCTCAGGAGGAGTTATGAGCTTCCGTGCCCCGTGGACGCCCGCTGACCAACCTCGGCAGTCGTTCGAGGTGGCCTTCCCGCGCGACCTGACCACCAAGCTGGCCCTGGGCTTCATCCGGTCGCTCGCTGGCCCCTTGCGCCGAGGTGTCAGTCCACCGCGCAGCGTCGCCATCGAGCTGTACGCGGACGGCCGGTCCGGCCTGTCCTACCTGATCAACGTGCCTGACGTCGCCGCAGCCGAGGTCCAGCGCCTACTGCTGGCTCACCTGCCGGGTGCGGTCCTGACGCCGGTGCCACCCACCGCCGACCCGGTACTCACTATGTCGTGGAGCAAGGTCATCGAGATCGGCCTCAACCGGCCGACCGAGCCGTTGCACACGGCGGGGCTGACCACGGTCGTGCCCACGATGCTCAGCGCCTTCGGCGGGCTCCAGGCCAGCGAGGCCCTCCTGAGCCAGTGGGTGATCTACGACGCGAACCCGGTCAACGTGGCCACCACCAACCGGAAGGCTGCCGAGCCCCGGTGGCGGGCCGTGGGCCGGATCGCCGTCGCCGGCAGTACTGCCGAACTGCTGCTCGGCCGGCTCAGGAGCGCGTACAGCACCCTCTCGACCGAGGACGACTCGGTGATCGGCGGCGTCCAGGTGCAGCGGCGACTGGTCCTGCCGCACCTGGCCGAACAGCGACTGCGCCGCCGGGCTGGCGCGGTGCTGCGGCCGTCGGTGGTCACCGCCAGCGAGCTAGTGGCGCTCGCGGCCTGGCCGCTGGGGCGCCCGCACGTGCCGGGGCTGAAGACCGCCTTCTCGCGCCGCCTCGCCGCGCACCACCACATCCCCCTCTCAGGCGGAGTGTTGCTCGGCTCCTCCAACTTCCCCGGCGACCCCCGGCCCCTGGCGGTGTCAGAGCGAGACCGCGCGGCCCACTGCCTGGTTGTCGGCCCGACCGGCGCTGGCAAAACCACACTCATCGAGAACATGATCGCGTCAGACCTCGCCGCGGGGGCAGGCCTCGCCTACGTCGACCCCAAGGGCGACTCGATCGGGCGGGTACTCGACCTCGTGCCACCCAAGCGGCTGGACGACGTCATGCTGTTCGACGTCACTGACTTGGAGCGGCCCACCGGGTTTAATGCCCTGGCTGGCTCCCGGCCGGACCGAACGGCCGGCCAGCTCATGCTCGTGTTCGACCAGCTCTTTGGCTTCTCAGCCAGCACGCCGCGCGCGTATGACGTGCTGCGCAACACGCTCATGAGTCTGGCGACGTGCGGTCACACCATCATCGAGGTGCCGCTGGCCCTGCTGCCCGGCCCCCGGGGCGACGCTGTCCGGGACCAGCTGCTGTCGCAGTTGGACAACCCCGAGCTGCGCGACTTCTGGGCCTGGTTCGGCGGCCTGTCCGCCCGCGACCAGGCGGAAGTTGGGGCGCCCATCACCCGACGGCTGCGGCCGCTGGTGCTCTACCCCGAGTTGCGCCTGACCTTCGGGCAGGTCGGCTCCGGACTCGACCTCCCGGCGGCCATTGCCCAGCGCAAGATCATCCTGGTGCCTTTGAGCAGCGCCCAGCTGCACGAGGAGGCCAATCTAGTCGGCACGCTCTTCCTCAACGAGCTGTGGACCGCCGCCCAGACGACCCCCCACGCTGAGAACTTCGGCCTCTACGTGGACGAGTTCAAGGACCTCGTGAACTTGGCCGTGCCGTTCGGCGACGTGCTGGCCAAGGCCCGCGGCTCCCGCTTGCCGATCACCTTGGGCACCCAGGACGTCAGCCGCCTGAGCGAGGGCATGCGCCGGGATGTCATGAACAACACAAGGACTAAGGTGCTGCTGCAGCCGGCCGCGTCGGACCTGAAGTACTTGCGGGCGGAGCTGGGCGAGTGGGCCACTGACGCCGACCTTGCCAACCTCGGACCGCACGAGTTCATCGCCCGCATCAACGTCGGCGGCGCGACGACTCCACCGGTTTCCGGCGTCACCCCGCCACCGCCGACGCCTCTCGGACTGGGTCAGGCCGCCCGAGCCGCCTCCCGCACGCGGTACGGCCGGCCGGGGGCCGAAGTTGAAGCTGACATTCGCCGCCGCCTCGACGTCTTGTCCGGCCGCAGGGCCGGCCCCACCCCGACCGCCGGGCCGGTGGACGCCGCCGGTGACCCCGCAGACTGGGCCGACTGGGAGGAGTGGCAGTGAACGTCACGGCGGGCTACCTGAACCAGCTCCGGCCCCAGCTGTCCGACCGCGATCTAGAGATCATCCGGCAGGTCGGGCGCTTCAAGCTCATGACCGGCAGCCAGCTGGAACGCTTGTTCTTCGCCCACTGCTCCGACATCAGCCGGGCGCGGAATCGGCAGGCGGTGCTCAGGCGCCTGACCGACTTCCAGGTCCTGACCCGTGTCGGCCAGCGGCGGGTCGGCGGGTGGGCGCACGGCTCGGCTTCGTTCGTCTACACGCTCGACATCGCCGGCCACCACCTGGCCGGTTCAGCGGGCGCCCGGCCCCGCCGGTCCTACTCCTGGTACGAGCCCACGGTGAACCACTTCCTGGCCACCGCCGAGGTCTACGTGCTCCTGGTCGAGGCCAGCCGCATGGGTCAGCTCACCCTGCTCGACTTCCAGGCCGAGCCGAACTGCTGGCGGACGTTTGCGCAGCGCACGCTGAAGCCCGACGCCTTCGCCGAAATCGGCCTGGTGCGCCCCGACGGCCGGCGGGTCAAGGGCGGCTTCTTCATCGAGGTCGACCGGGCCAACCAGTACGGTGCGAAGATCGCGGGCAAGCTCCCGCGCTACCTGGAGTACTACCAGCACGAGCGCCTGGCCGGCGCCACGGGCCTACCGCGCCGCGTGGTGTTCCTGGCGCCCGATGCTGGCCGGGTGGACTATCTGAACCGCTTGGTGGCCAGCCAGCCGGACGCCGGGCAGCGGTTCAGCGTTGGGCTGCTGGACGACGTCGTCAGCGCCCTGCTCGGCACCTGACCTGCCCGCCGGGGTCTACGGGTCAGGCTGCGCCACGAGGCGGCCGTACCGGTCCGCGGCCCGGCCGTCCTTGATGCCCTGGGCCTCACACGTCGCCGTCACCGCGCTGCGCTGCCTCAGCCAGGAGCCGACGTGCTTCAGTGGCCAGCCGGTGCAGCTCGATGTTGACCCGCCGCCGCCGGGCGATGGTCACGTTCGCGATGTCATCGAGCTCGATGTGAAGCTGGAGCTGGCGCTCGTTGACCCGCTCGGCTTGAGTTCGTCGAGGCGGCCTCACTGGACCGTCCCCTGTCGGATGTGGTCAAGCACCTGCTCCCAGCGCGACGGAAATTCCTCCTCGCATGACACGCAGCAGTAACCAGTTACAGGAACGCAGGACCCAGGTGTCAGCTCGCTCAAGTCGGGCTTGCCATCTTCGTACGTTTGCACCGTGGCGTCGATGTAGGCCAGAGCGTCGCTCACGCTGCACTGGTAGGCCCTCTGGCAGTCAGGACATACCGGCCTGCGGCCTGCGCCGGCCCCCACATTGGGGTGGATACAGTCGTTCCACTCCGGCCTGTTGTTGATCTTGTTCACTTCGAACCTCCTCGTTTAGTTAGTGGTGTGCGGTAGCTATCAGCGCGCCATCGTGAGGATGACCATGGCCAGCAGTCCGAGCAGCATCATCGGGCCGAGGTGGGCGACCAGCTTCTGGTACTGGCTGGGCCGTCGTCGTGCTGGATGCCAGTAGCACTCATGCCCGGAGCGCCTCGGCCGCCCGGCGGAGTACTTCCCCAGCTTCGTGCGCAGCACCGCCACGTCGAACACCTCGCCGGTCTCCGGGTCTACAAGTCGTCTCATGATCGGGTTGCCTCCTGCTACGTACGCAGGTGATACGAGCCAGGAGGAGCCGCCGTCAGGGTGGAGCGCCCACACCGAGAGCAGCGAGGGAGGACGAACGACCTTGACGGCACTAGGCGACGACTGGCTGACGATCACCGCGGAGGTAGCAGGAGGTGTCCGGGGCGAAACCGAGTTCTTTGCGCAGGTCAGGGCGTTTGCGGCGGGCTGGCCGCCGTAGCCTGATGCGTAGGCCGACCCGTAGGTCACCGGGGGCTCGCCGCGTGGCTGGAGCTGCCGCCGAACGGGCGCAGCGAGCGCGGCGCCAGCTCCAGCGCCCGGCTGATGTCGGCCGCCTACCTCGGACTGCCGGCCCTGAAGACCCGAGTCACCTAACTCGCCACCCAACTCGTTACGAGTCGCGGTTCCCGGGTGTCGCCGCCTCCTACCGTGAAAATCTCCCCGGCCACGATCCGGCCGGGCGGCACGGTGAGGTGTGACGTGGCGCGACTTCCAACCCATGATCTGTACGCGCTGCTCGGCGTGCCGACCGACGCCGACGCGGCGACGATCCAGCGCGCCTGGAAGGCCAAGATCCGCCAGCTCCACCCAGATAGCCAGCCCGAGCACCAACAGGCCCAGGCCCACGAGCAGGCCGTCAAGCTCAACCAGGCCCGCGACATCCTGACGGACACGCTCCGCCGGGCCGACTACGACTTGGACCGGCGGGCGCGGCAGCGAGCCGCTGGCACCCGCAGCACCTCGCCGCCCCGGCGGGAACCACCACCCTCGCCACCGCCACCGCCGCCCCTGCGGCGCATCGTGGTGGAGCCGCTGGTGGTGGACTTCGGCGCGGTGGTCGTCGGCCAGCGGGCGCCGGACCGGCGGGTCACGGTGCGCACGAACAACGGCTCCGCCCTGAGCCAGGTGGCGGTGCTCAGCCACTGGGGGCGGTTCTGGACCAACGACCAGTACGAGGACGGGCGCGATGTCACCGAGTTCGTCGCCTGCTTCCGGGGCCGACAGATCACGGCCAACCTGGAGCCGGGCCAGCACATCGACTGGGTGCAGATCGAGGTCGAGGGCGAACGGGTCCGGGTCGAGCTGACGATCACCGTGGCGGCGGCGCCACCGCCCCGACCGGCTGAACCGCAGCCGGCAGCCGAGCCGGCCGGTGCCTTCGCTCGAACGGGCTGGACCTACTCCGCCCGGACCAGGTGGGTGACCGTCGTGGCGATGATGGCCGTCTTCTTGGCAGTGATCCTGGGAGTGAGCGGGGTTCATCTGGGCGGGGGCACGACGCCAGCCGAGCCAGCGCCCCGGCCCACGGCCGCCGCGCCGACTCAGGCATCCGGAACTGCCACGGCAACGCCGAACACCACGGCAGCGGGGGCACCGTACTGCCAAGTGACGTCGGTGATGGATGGCAGCACGGCGTACTACGCGACCGTGCCGGGCACCACGACACCGACCAGCGACCAGCCGGTCTGGACGATGGCCCCGCCGTCGAACGACCCGTACTGGACGTGGAAGTCGGCGGCCTTCCCGTTCTGGGAGCGGATCAACAAGCGGGACGGCTTCAGTCAGGGCGGCCAGCTCTACCGGGCAGGGACGTACGTCGAGCTGCACGTCATCTTGGAGGAGCCCTGGGAGCGGTTGTCGCCGGAGCTTCTGCAGAAGTACCCCGGCCTGGACGCCGGGGCCGAGGCCGCCGCTCGGGCGCAGTTCATCCAGGAGTGGAGCCGAGAACTCGGGGTGCCGAGGTGCGAGTAGGACGATCTTTGAGGCGTAGGTCCCGTGCGGATGGGCAGCCGGGCGGACGAGACTTGGTTAGCGCTGGTGGGCAGACGCGATAGCTCCTCTGATAAGCAGCACGTCTTCTCGTGGGCTCGTAGGGCCAGGTGGAGGGCGGGGCAGCGCTGCCTCCTAGCCGGTCACCCGGACGTCACGGAGCGCACCTTCAAAACGACCGCTGTTCGGGAAATTTTCCGGCTTGGCAGCTTAGCTCGGGCAATTCATATTTAGGGAGTCAATCAATTCGACACCTGTCGTTTTTGGCCGGCGGACCAAGGATTGACAGTTCCCACCCCCTGAAGGCCGAGGTTTGCAGCCATGACAAAGAGGCGATATATCTATATCGATCAAGAAGCCAGTTACTGGCCCCCCATCAGGCCTTGTTGGCTTTTCCCGGCCATTATCTTTGGCCTCATCCTCTTTTACGGAATAGGCGTGCCACTTCTTCTCATCTCCTAGGATGGCCCAGGCGGCAAGGCCCAAGAGCAGCCTCTTGGGCTTCAGTCTCAGCAGCGACTCAATAATTGCTGCTGAGATTTTTATGCACCCAATCAGGTGAAATGCCGAGACCGCCAGGTTGCCAGCCCTGGCACCTGGGCATACTTACGCGCCATCCGAACTAGGTCACGGAGGGATCATGGTGGACATTTTCAATCGAGATCAGTTTATCTCGGAATGTGTCGACGGCGCGCTGAAGGATAGCGGGCACGGTGGGCACCCGCTCGGGGAGCCGATCAAGGAGATTATTTTGAACAAGGCAGTCGTCCCTCAGCAAGAATGGGAGGCTGCTCTCAGGCAGCAGGATGTGGAGGTAGACCAAGTCGCTCAATTTTTCAAGCAATGCATTAAAGAGGCAATTGAGTTCTTTCCGCTAGACTACCTAACGGTCGATGACCTGCCAGTCGTTCTACAGGCGGTCGAACTAAGGTACCGCCCCATGACGGCATTCATGTGGCCTATTAAGGACATTGCCAAATGCCTCAGAGAGAAGTTCGCATAGCATGCTGGATGATTCTTGCACCGGAACTTCACGGCCGTGAAGCGACTACTGAAGACCGTCACTGCCGCCATTGCCATTCACCGACTGTGGAAAATGGAAAGGTGGGCCGGGTCGAAGGTCGCCCAGGCTGCCGAGGCAGCCGGACAACTTGACGAGTCCCTAGAGAGGACCACCGAGAAACTCCGCGAGGCCCTAGCGATTGTGGGACAACCCTCAGAAAGATTAGAGGCGGCCGAGAACCGAGAGAATGAGCGGACTGCGCTTGTCGCCGTTGGCAATTACATTCTCGCTACCGTTACTTTTGTAACCGCGCTTCTAGTCCTGACTGTAACCATCTTGCTTCAGTATCAGGGCGACTCCGACTCATGGCAGTTTGCATTAGGCTTGATCTGCTTAATTTTGGCTGTCGCCTTTGGAGTTAGCGTACTCGGCAGGCAGATCACTTTGCTACGCACGAAGGAATCAAGTCCTGGCGACGGCGCGCTCCTTTCCCTTGTCGTACTCCACCTGTTGACGACGGGTGCAGCCGTCGTCCTTATGACCTTCTTTGCGTATCACCACATCAAGGTGCCAGATAAAATGACGAAGCCATGTCCTTCTGCCAGATCTGAAATTCCCGGCCTGATTGGTACGTCGCCGAGCCCCGCGGCCTCGCCGTCTTGCGCCGGCTCAGAGCAGCCGAGCCCTTCTCCATCCCCGCAAGCCTCGTAGGGCGGACCCGTCGATCCCCACATTCCGAGACTGAGCCGCCGTTCGCCGTTAGGCACGGCGATCCGGGCCCCCTGGCGCATCCGATTGGTGTAGAGCAGGCCATCCAGGTGGTCAAACTCGTGGGCGATGAGCCGGGCCAGGCCGAACTCGTAGGTCCGGTGGTGACGACGCCGTCCAGCCTGGAGGTGGCGTCCATGCAGAGCGGCCGAGGGATCATGCCTCGCACGTCGAAGTAGCTGAGGCAGCCCTTGTACTGCTCGTCCGTCTCGTCAGAGACGGCCGTCACCTTGGGGTTGAGCAGGATGATCGGGTCAGCGTCGACGGTCGGCGGCAGTCCCAGGGGTACTGCCGCAGCAGCGTGGGCGACAGCCGTTCCCAGGGCTCCTCCATGACGAGCCACTCCCCCAGGTCAAGCCACCTACGGCATCACATCGTCGAACGATGCGATCGAGCGAGTCCCCACGCCCCTACCGCGCCAGCTCCACCGTGATCGGCTCGTTGGCGCAGCCGGCCGCCAGCCGATGCAGGGCGTCCTGCTCTCGCTGGTCGATGGTCAGCCCCCAGCGCGTCTTCACCACGGTCCAGTCGGTGATGTAGGTGCACTGGTCGCTCGGCATCGGCAGCCAGTCGCTGACGTCCTTGTCGGCCTTCTGCCGGTTCGAGCGGCCGGTGACCGCGATCAGGGCCCGCGGCTCGTCCAGGTCGTTGGCGTAGCGCTGGCGCTCCAGCGGCGTCCAGGCCGAGGCTCCCGAGTCCCAGGCCTCGGCCAGGGGCACAACATGATCAACATCCAGCCGGGCCGCATCGGTCACGATCTCGCCGTCGTAGGCCGAGTACCAGCTGCCGCCGGTGAGGCTGCAGCCCGGCCCGATCTCGGGAGCTTCGACGGCCTCCTCCAGGATCACCTCTTTGCGGGTGTTGCAACCGTCGCGGTCGGCGTCGATCCAGTGGCGAAACTTGGTCCGCTCGTACCCGGTCCGGTCTTCGTCGGCCACCGGCAGGCTGTCGATGGCCTCCTGCAGCGTGATGGAGATGGTCTGGCCGGCCGCTCGGTGCTGCACCGGGGCAGCGTGGGCCGGAACGGCGACAAGGGCGGCGGAGGCAACGGCGGCCACGGCCGCAGCCAAAGCGGAGCGCATGCGCACGGGCAACTTCTCCCAGGGAAGAGGGGCATGATCGCCCGGCGCAACGAGGGAAGCAGCCAAAGGTGTCGCCAGTGATCTCGCCTTCACCTGTCTGGGCGATCTCGGCCACCACAGCTGCAGCGGTGGTGGCCCTTGGAGCCGTGCCGAACGAAGCCAGCCGACGCCACCCGATCGGCCCTCTGACTGAGCGGACAACTTTGGGTAGGTATGGCCTGCTTGTGCCACTACGACCGAAGGAGTTGGGCACGCCATGGAGAAGGACCAGCTGGCTCACCTGGAGCAGCGGATTCATCACCTCATCACGGTGACCAAGTCCGTGACCAACGACCCTCACGAGGAGCTGCTCAAGATCATCCACCGGCCGGGCTGGACGACGCCAGCCGAGGTGGCCCTGGTGACCCACGCCGTTGAACACCTGATCAGGCAGACCGAAGCGCTGAACGAGGCCCGCATGGGGCTCATCGAGGGGGCGCGCTCCGTCGGCTAACGGCGGGGTCGCGTCAGCACCGGGCGCACGCCGTGGTCCGGGGGCCAAGCCCAGCAAGGCCGGTGGCAGTTCACTCAGCAGCAGGCTCTCAGTCCGCCCATGTGCTCGGGTCTTCCTCGCGGGAGTCAAGCGAGAACCTCCGGCACAGAGGGGTGGGTCCGCAGGGCCGTATTCAGCTGGCCGCGCTTGGTGAAGCCCGCTGGGGGTGGTTCGGACGGGCGACGATCTTCATGCGGCGAGTTGGCGCAGCTTGGCCGCGAGGGCGTCCGTTCCGAGCGCCATCAGGGGCTGAAGGCTGCTGATGGCGCGGGCTCCAGCCCAGATGCCGTCGTTGGGGGTCTGGAACGGTGTCACGGCGATGCCGTATTGCTGGAAGGCCGCGGGGTCGAGGTAGCGCATGCCGCCTGTTCCGCACAGGTATGACTTCGCCCCGGTCACAGCCGCCAGATCGGCCAAGCGCTGCGAGCGATCAGGCCGGGACTCCAAGCTGCTGCTGCGAAGGATCTCTCCCCGCCAACCGAGAAGGCCGAGAAGGGCCCGGGTGGATGCCTCGGCGACCACAGCCGTGCGGTCGGTGGTCACGAATAGATCGAGCACGGGATCGAGTACGTCTCGCAACCCAGGCCAGTGCGGGCTCGAACGATAGTGCTGCCGGATCAGCTGGCCGGTACGGCGCTGGCAGCGTTCCGGCTCAGTCATCAGTGCCTGGAGGACAAGGGTGGAGCGGCCGTGCGGCAGGTGGGTCGAGATCGACAGCCACTGCCGCCGGCCCGGCTCATCCAGGGCGGCCAGGCGGGTGCGGTGCTGGTAGTCGCGGCGGGCGAACTGAACGTCGTCCAGAACGATCCAGTAGTCCGCTGCGAATAGCTTCGCCAGCGTTGACAGCCTCGGGAACAGATTCGGCTGGTGGATGGCGCAGACGCCGCCTGGTGCCGGGAGCTGTTCAGCGAGCCAGGAGCTTGCTGTCGAACCCATCGGCGAGGAGACGTTGGTAAGCAGCATGGACTTCCCCCGGGACCTCCTGCTCGATGGCGAAACCGAGCTTCGGGTACTCCATCACCCGTTGCAGGTCGCCCATGAGCATGTCGATGACGAGCTTGTCGTCTCCGATGACCTTGACGTAGTCATCGAAAGCCATTGGCGCGGAGGCACAGACGATGTCGACCTCGGGCCAGAGCTTGCGGCAGGTCGCGTACGCCCGCCGCTCCATGTACGGCATCGCGATCAGCATGACGGACGCCGGCTCGATGCCGGCGTCGGCGAGCACCTGGCGCGAGAGACTGATGTTCTGGCCGGTGTTCGTGGCGGTGGGCTCAAGGAAGATCGCGCTGTCGGGAACGCCAAGGTCGACGGCGTGCTCGCGGAAGTGGACCGCCTCACCGCGTGGGAACCGCTCCGGATGGGTGGGGTTGCTGGCGCCGCTGAAGACCAAGGTGGGAAACAACCCAGCGTGGTACAGCTCGGCCGCGTACGCAGGCACTCCCAGGTCGTGACTGCCGAGGCCGATCGCCACGTCGCACGGTCGGAGCGGGTGGTGCATTTGGTGGTAGTCCCAGATCAGCGTGGCATCGGCCCACTGTCCGTCGGTGATCGAAGGCTGCTGGCTGTCCGTCACTCAAGTTCTCCCTGGTCACCGAGGCTGAGGGACGGTCGGCCGTTCGTAGTTCAGCCGAATGCCCTCGATGCTTCGCAGTTGGTGACTCATACCGTACTGGGCCGCGAGTGTGGCAGCCCGGCTGAGCACGGCCAAGCCGTCGCCGGCCGTGGCCTCGTCTGACAGCAGGATGTGGCCGTGGGCGGTATCCAGCCGGACACGCTGCATCGGTGCGTCGATGGTGCCCGTCTGTCGGGCGATCTCGATGAACTGCAACGCGCCGGTGAGATCGCCGGCCCCGCGGTACGCGAGCGCGAGCTTCTGGTGGGCGACCGACCAGTCTTCGGGTTCGGACAGGTCCTCGAACTCGCGGGTGGCGGTGGTCATGACCCGAGCCGCGTAGTCGTGGTTGCCGTCCTTGCTCAGCGCGGTGCCTACCCAGAGGCGGGCTCTGGCCCGGTCACGACGGCTGAGCCGGTCGTCGGTGGCGAGCAGTTCGTAGCGGTGAGCCGCGAGGTCGAGCTTGCCGGCCATCTCGGCGACAACCGCCAGGGAAAGGTCGAGCTGAGCCACCCGGCGGGGAATGTCGAGCTGGGTGAAGACCGAGCGAGCCTGAGCGTAGGAGTGCTGGGCTGACAACGGGCCGAGGACGGCGCCCTGGTCTCGCTGCAAGTCACCAAGCAAGGCGGTGGAGCGGGCGTAGAGATAGAGGCCCTTCTCGTCCAGGCTGCGTGGTTCGTAGCGAGTCAGCCACCGGTTGAGAAGGCTCGTGGCGAAGGTGAAGTTCTGCCGGCTCAGGGCCGCGACCGTGCGCTCAAGGTCATCGGTCCAGGACTCGAAGTCCCACAGCCGAGGCCCCGCCGTGGTGATCCTTGGCCGTGCGACGCTCCGGCCGGCCTCGGAGAGCAGGGTCTCGAATCGCAGCTGGGCGGCGGCGTCACACCGGGCCAGGGCGGTATCGAGGATTGCCTGGGTGTCGGGGCGGGGCTGAGTGTCGGCGCCCAGCTTCTCCCACTTGGAGACCGTCCGCACTGCCACGCCGAGGTGCTCGGCGAAGGCCCGGACGCTCATGCGCAGCGCACGCCTGAGGGCCCACGCATCCAGGCCACTCCACTGCTGAACGGTCGCCACGCGGCCTCCTTTCGGGAAGTCATCGAAGCACGGAGCACGCAGACGATGGGTCAGAAGTGCCACACAAGTGCAACAGCAGGTCATTTCGGCACCCACCGAATGTCGGGACGCTTTGGAGCAAGGCCAACGCCCCAACAGCTGGTCTCTCAAGCCCACTTCGCCCGGGACGGTCGCGCAGATGGAACTCACGGAACACCGCCTGATCCATGGCCCGGTCGTCTACGGCTTCTTGCGGATGACGACGACCGCTGTCGCTCGACACCGCGCGCTGTCCGAAGTTCTCGCCCAGTACTGCGTGCAGCATGAACTCACACTGAGCGGGGTCTTCACCGAGCGCGATGGCACCACCGCCTCGAAGTCCGCAGCCTTCACTGGCCTGCTCGACGTCCTGGCCCTGCCGGAGACCTACGGCGTGGTCATGCCGGCGGCCTCACACCTTGGCCCCCGGGCGATAGCCGCCGAACGCAAACAGCAGATCGGCGCAGCCGGGGTCCGGCTGCTACTGATCCGCCACCCGACAACTGCGAGTTCTGGCCTGTCGCCACTCCGCGGCGCGGCCAGCTACGACCTCGAAGTGAGTTCACCTTCCCCCTGTCGCTGCGCTACTCCCGAATCGGGAGGCACTTCCCGTGCCCAACGAAACCCGTCCTGTTTTTAGCCAGTTGGCGTTGGCTGACACCCCCAACGCCGTGTCCTGGGCCCGGCGGCACACCGTCGATGTCCTGCGCCGCTGGCGAGTTCCGACCAGCGTCATCGATACGGCGCAGCTGGTCGTGTCGGAGCTGACCACCAACGCCACACGTCGGCTCGGGCCGAACGAAGAGGCAGCACCGTACTCGGCGCTGACGCGGGTCAGCACTATCACGCTGACACTGCGGCTGGATGGTCACCGGCTCCTGCTGCTGGTGCACGATTACCAGCCCGAGGTTCCCGTGCTCAAGGAGGTCGGTCTCGATGCCGAGAACGGCCGCGGCGTCTTCCTGATCGCCCACCTGAGTGCTCGCTGGGGCTACTACGTTCCGGCGACGGCGTCCGGCAAGGTCGTCTGGTCGGAGCTGTTGCTCACGACACCTGCGGCTCAGCCAGCGGCTCCACCGGCCGGGCTTCAGCGCTCACCGTTCGAGAAGGATCCGGCCTCGTCGCTCCTGGTGGCCAAGACGCTCGTCGGACTGCGGGGACTGTAGATGACGCTGGCATCCGCGCTGACTGCGCATGACGAGCCACTCGCGCCGAACCAGCTGGCGTCCCTGCTACGGGCACCGGCGGCCAGACGAAGCTACCTCTGCCAGTACGTGCTCGTCCTGGTAGACGGCGAGCAGGTGACCGGGGGGCTACCGCTGCGCCACTTCGCTGAGTCGCCCGGTCAGGCCGTGCGCTGGCTGCGTCGAGCGGTTCGGCGGCTAGCCCCGACGCTGGATGAGCACGCCGAGCGGCTGGCCGCTGAGTGGTTGGACGACGCGGCCGGCTACCACGCGGCCGTCCTTGGCCTGCTCCACGGCGAGGCGATCTTGCTGGCGCTGCCCTCGGACGGCCTGCGCCTCCAGATCGAGGCCCGCCCCGTGATCACCCTGACCACCTTGGCGGCCTCGACCACTTCCTGATCTTCCCAACCACCACCTCCCGGACGGGCTCTTTCGCCCGCCAGGTGAGCCGTCATGCCCGCATCTCACACCAGAGAGAAACGAGGCTCGAATGACCACCACCACTGCGCGACCCGTACCGCAGGTCGACCGGCTGGCCCAAGCGATCCGGCTGGCGCTCCCGGAGGCTCCGGCCGCCGTGGCTGCTGGCGCCGACCGGCTCCTCATCGCGCCGCCCCGGCTGCGGCGGCATCTCGAACACCACCTCGCCGGTCAGATCGGCCGTATCCGGGTGACTGGCACCTTGGACCGACGGCTGGTGCTCATCGAGCGGCCGGATGCGAAGTGGGTGGTGGCTGACCTGTCGGGTCAGCCGCACGAGTCGCGGCACTGGCCGAGCTGGGCCACCAACCACCTGGACTTCCAGTCGCCCGACTCGTGGCTGTCGCTGGCCGTCATGGACGACTACACCGCCCAGCGCTTCAGCCGGCCGCAGCTGCTCCTGGCGGCGCTGTACCACCCGGAGTACTTCCCGCTGCCACGATTTCCGCTGGGCATCAGCGACGTGGCCCGCGCTGGCCGCTCGACCCTGATGGGCGAGGTGACGCTGGCCGACATGCAGCTCGGCGTCACCATGGCCGATCTGGTCAAGGCCGTGGCCCAGGACGCCCCCGACATCCTGGGCATCTCGGCCACCTTCGGTCAACACGACCTCATGACCGAGCTGCTGGACGCCGCGTACGGCCTGGCTGAGCCGCCGCTGGTGGTGGCCGGCGGCAGCCTGACCGCCCGCAACGAAGCGCTGTTACTGGAGCAGTACCCCGATCTCCTGATCGCCCGGGGCGCTGGTGAAGCCACCATCCAAGACGTGCTGGCCCACTGGCACGGCGACATCCCCCGCGAGGACATTCGCGGCATCGGCTACAACGGCGCCGCCCGTGGCTCCGGCACCCTGGCCATTGGCCGGCGGCGGACGGCCAAGCCGGTGTCGAGCGCCCAGGACGACATCTTCCCTGAGCTGGACCTGCTGCCCGACACCTTCGAGCACCACGGCGTCGGCCAGGTGGAAGGCTCGCGCGGCTGCACCAACTACTGCTCGTTCTGCCCGCGCGGCCACAAGGGCCAGTGGTTCGGCGGCCACCCCGAGGCCTTCCCCTGGCTGCTGGACGAAATGGGCCGGGTCTACGACCACTACCCCCACCTCTCGCGAACGCTCTACCTGGTCGACGAGGAGTTCATTGGCCGGGGCCAGGACGCCGTACCCCGGGCGCTGGAGATGGCCGGCACGCTTCACACGGCCGGCTTCAAGTGGGAGACCAGCTGCCGCATCGACCAGGTGACCAGGCCGGATCGTGACCAGACCTGGCACGTCGAACGCGCCAGCATGTGGCGCGGCCTGGTCGACCGCGGCTTACGTCGCTGCCTGTTCGGCGTCGAATCCGGGGTGGACTCGATTCTGCAGCGGTTCAACAAGGAGACCGGCGGCGAGCAGAACGCCGTGGCCATCCGGACGCTGTCGGCGCTCGGGGTGCCGACCCGGTTTACGTACATCAGCTTCGACCAGCTGATGACCTTCGACGAGCTCAAGGCCACCTACGCCTACCAGGGCCGCACCGACCTGCTGCTGTCACCGCTGCCCGAGCTCAGCCCCGAGGACATCGTGGCCGGCGTCGTCGACCCCGACTGGGTAGCGGCTCATTCGACCGGCCGACCGTTCCATAGCGGCATCTCCTACATGCTCGTCTCGATGGAGTGCCTGATTGGAGCGGCCTACACCAAGCAGGCCCAGGCCGCCGGCCTGACGGGTGAGGTCCGGCCGTCCATGGGCCGGGTCGATGCCCGCTTCGCTGACTGGCGCATCGGCGTGGCCAGCGAGTGGGCCCAGCTGTGGGTGGACCGTAACTTCGCGCTCGACTACACCTTCAAGTCGCTGGAGAAGATCCTCGACGGCGACCCGCGCCACGCCGTCCGGGCCGCCCGTGTGGTGCTCAAGGACGCGGCCTACACCGTCTTCGGCCACATGATCCGCGAGATCGAGGCCAGCATCGAGGCGGTCGGAGCGGAGGCCGGCGCGGGCGAATTGTCGGCCCGGCTGCGGCTGTGGCTGAACGCCGAGGTTGCTCTGCTGGCCGACCGGATGAGCGGCGTGGTGGAGCAGGTCAGCCGCACCTTGCCGCCCGACCACGCCCGCACGCTGGCCTACGAGCACGGCCGCTGGGCCCGCAACACCGAATGGCGCTCGATCAACGCCAGCGATCCGTGTGGCACCTGATGAAGGGGACCAAGATGGACCGACGACAGTTACCTGGCTTGGATCGTGAAGTGTCGGCCCTGGGGGCCGGCTGCTGGACGATTGGCGGGCTGGCCACCAACCGTGGCGTGCCCATCGGCTGGGCCGGGGTCGATGAAGACGAAGCCTTCGCCGGCCTGGTCCGGGCGCACGACCTGGGCGTCACCCTGTACGACACCGCCGACGTCTACGGCCTGGGCCGGTCGGAGCGGCTGCTCGGCAAGCTGCTGAAGCAGGTCAACCGCAGCCGCTTGATCATCTCCAGCAAGGTCGGCTACTTCGCCGGTACGGCCAGCCACCCGTACGCCGCCGGTCAGGTTCGGCGGCAGCTACTCACGTCCTTGAGTAACCTCGGCACGGACTACCTGGACCTGTACTTCCTGCACGCCAGCGACTTCGGCCCCGACGACCGCTACCTGGACGAAGCCGCCGAGACCATCCAGCGGCTACGCCGTGAAGGCCTGATCCGGACCGTGGGGATGCGCGCACCGCACGAGTTCGCCGTCGAGTGGGCAACTAACCCCACTCACCCGCAGGCAGTCGAGAGCGCCCGGTTCCTGGCGTTGTTCGAGCGGATCCAGCCAGATGTCCTGACCGCCCGCTACAACCTGCTCAGCCCGCTGTACGGCCCCGGCGAGACTGACATCTTCAGCTTCGCCCGTCGCCACCAGGTCGGCCTGCTGCTCAAGCAGGTGCTGGGCCAGGGCCTGCTGATCGGTGCGCGCAGCCCCAGCTCGCCCCTGGCCTTTCCGGCCGGTGACCACCGCCAAGGCGGCTCGTTGTTCACCCGGCCCACGCTGCGCGCCATCCACGACGGCCTGACCAGCTTGAGCCAACGCTTCGGTGGCAGCCGGGCTGATCTCACCCGCGTCGCCGTGCGGTACGCCCTCCAGCGCGACCCCGACGCCGCCGTCCTGCTGGGCTTCCGCAACGCCCGGCAGATCGGCAGCAACCTCACCTGTCTGGGTGAGTCCTTGAGCTCGGAGGACATTGGCGCGATTCAGCTCGCTATGTCGTCCGTTCGGGACATGCTTACCGCGTCCCGACCCGCCATCCCCAACTCCCAGCAGGAGCACAGCGCATGAAGTACATCGAGGTCGAGCAGAAGTTCCAGCTCCTCAGCTCGCCGGACGACCTCAAGGCCACGCTGACGGCCCGCAGCGCCAAGGCCAGCACCGCCTCGCGCCAGGTCGACACCTACTACAACGCGCCCCACCGCGACTTCCTGGCCGGTGAGGTCATCTCGGAGTGGCTGCGGGTCCGGGTCGAGGACGAGGCGTCGTCGCTCAACTTCAAGCGATGGTACCCGCTGGAGGAGAAGATCAAGACCCACTGCGACGAGTTCGAGACCACCGTGGCCGACGCCGAGGCGGTCACCCGGCTCCTGGGTGCGCTCGACTTCACCCACCTGACCACCGTCGACAAGGTCCGCGAGGAGTGGGTCACCGACGGCATCGCGGTGGCGTTCGACACCGTGGTCGGCCTGGGCGAGTTCATCGAGTTCGAGTTCAAGGGCGAGGCCGACACCATCGAGGAGGCCACCGCCAAGATCGAGGCGTTCATCGCCGGCCTGGGCATCGAGCTGGGCGAGCGCATCCACGCCGGCTACCCGCACCTGGCGCTGGGGATCGCGCCGGCGACGGCCTGATCCGTACTCCGAGTCGGGCTGGCGCCATCTCCGGGCACCGGCCCGATTCGACAACCGCGAGGAGCAGGCGTGGCAGGTCAGGGTGAGGAACGAAAAGGCGTTGCTGCCGCCATCGTGGCCCAGGACGGTCGCGTCCTGCTGGTCCGTCGCCGCGTCGCCGAGGGCCAGCTGTCCTGGCAGTTCCCGGCGGGCACGATCGAGCCGGGTGAGTCAGCCGAGGAAGCTGCCCTCCGCGAGACGTTGGAGGAAACCGGCCTGGTGGTCCGGGCGGTCCGGCGGCTGGGTGAGCGCGTCCATCCCATGACGGTCCGGGCGATGTCCTACTCGGCCTGCGAGGTAGTGTCGGGGACGGCCATCGTCGCCGCCCCCGACGAGCTGGCGGAGCTGGCCTGGATCACGCACACCAAGATCGCCGAGTATGTGCCGTACGGGTTGTTCGAGCCGATGCAGGCGCACTTGGATCAAGTTATGGCGTAGCTGTCTTCGCAGGAAGCTACGACTTGGCGTTGGCGCGCTGCTTGACTTGCCTTAGCGCAGCAAGCGCCTGTCTCTCCAGCTCTGGGTGCCTTGTCAGGGCTTTTCGACGGTACTCCAGGACGTCAGGTACATCGACGGGGCGCCCAGCGAAGTAATACGTGGAGAGAGCGCTGAGATCATCCGCGCTCAGGCCGTCGAGAAACTCCGGATGAAACTCAAGCAGCTCCTCCAGGAGTGAAACGGTGTCGCTATATTCCTGTGGAGATTCAATCATAAAGCGATTGTAAGCCAGTCCGACATGAAATGCATTAGTCAGATATATGGTCAGTTGTGCAGCTTTTCAATCGTCACGCTGCCATCATCTTCCTTGGTTCCGGCCCAGGCGTCTGTGTGAGCGTCACCGCCGTGCGGGTGCTCGACCTGACCCTCACTCTGGACCGTCGCCGTCTCGCCAGGCTCGGCATCGGCCAAAATCTCCTCAAGCTGCCGCTGCGCTTCGTCAGGGCTCATCTCGGGCTTCCTCCGCGTCTCGGATTAGGTACACACACTGTAGTTGAGGTGTTACGCATGAGGAGCCAGGCATCAAGTCGACGCCAAGGAGCAAGTAGGCCAATAATTCCCTTAAAATGATGAAGCCATCAAGGCAAGCAGACCAGTCACAATCAGCGCCCCGAGTCGGTCCGATGCCATCCCACGGGCACCGGTCCAAATGCTTAGCGTCCTTGGTTACCCGTCTCCCCGAGCCTGGTCCCACAGCGTCCCGGCAAACTCAGCAGCACTGAAGGCCGTCTCCAGCCCGGTGATGACCAGCGCCATGGCGTCCTCCTCGCTGGCCTCGTCGATCGCCTCGGTGCATGGTGCGAAGAACCAAACGGCCACCAGGTCAATGACCCACGAACGCGCCTCGTCGTCGGGCAGCCCCTGGCTGATCGGCATCAGCCCTTCGACCATCGCCTCAACGCTCTGGGCGTCCGCTTCAGTGAGGTCCTGCGGCCGATTAGACATCAACCGCTCGGCAGCTGGCCCGGTAACACTCTTCAAGATCTCGCTGGCCCTCTGGAAGACCTGTGACGCCAGGCCGGCAGGGGGCTGCTGAGACCAGAGCGAAGCCGCTCGGAGCAAGTGGCGCTGCCGGGCGTCCCAGTCCCGCCCCATCGCAGCAACTGGAGAGTTGACCAGTGCCAGCAGGTCGGCATTCAGCTGGGTGATAGCCGCGGTGCCGACCGCCGACTCCGGCCTGGCAAACGTGGCGATGGATCGCTCCAGCTCAGAGTAGGGGACCGGCCGCAGCGTCTTCGCCGCGAGATTGTCAGTCACAGAGCGGATCGTGGCCATGGCGGTTCGACCTCCTTCTTACGATGCTTCACTCTTTTGCCTAGAAGTTGAACGTGGCCACCACGGGCGAGTGGTCCGAGGGCTGGTTATGCGGGGCGGCCGGCCGGGCCTCCATGACGGTCGGCAGTGGGCCGTTGCCGGTGGACACCTTCTCGAACTTCGCCAGCAGCGAGTGACTAATCATGATGTGGTCGATGAGCTCATGCTGGCCCTCGAAGATGCGCGAGAAGCCGCCCTGCTCCAGGATCTTGGGGGCCAGGTTCCACAGCCGCTTGGCGTCGCCCTGGTCGGGGTGGTCGAAGCCACCGGTGCCCATCTGGGAGCCGGGCGGGCCGTACAGGATCTGGGTGGTGGCGGCCTTCCATTCGTCGTTAAGGTCGCCTAGGACGATGACGTCGTGGGTCCGGCCGTCGCCCTGGAGCAGGTCGTCGGCCAGGGCGCGCATCGTGACGGCCTCGGCGGTGCGGCGCAGGAGCGCGTATGCCCCGTAGCGGGCCCGCAGGCGCTCGTCGGTGGTGGTGTGCTGCTTGTTCGGGAAGGTCAACAGCTTCGACTTGAGGTGGCAGACGGCCACCTGGAGGCTCTGGCCGGGGGTCGGTTCCACCCTGACCGCCAGGCCGCCGCGCCCCATCTCGCTGGTCGGGCTGCCGGGGATGCCGTCGTCCTCGACCTGAACGGGGTGAAGGCCGGGCGGGAAGTCCTTGGTCTGCCGGACATCGAGCAGCGGGAAGCGGCTGAGGACGCCGACCCGGATGCCGCGGGGGTCCGGATGGTCCGAGAGGGCGGTGTGCCAGGCGCCGGGCAACTTGGCCACCAGATCGTCCAGCGCTTCCTGGCTGCCGACTTCCTGCACGCCGAGCAGGTCCGGAGCGAGCTGGGTGATGACGCCGGCCAGAGCCTCGACCTTAGCGTCGTAGGCGGCTTGGTCCTTGGCGGCGCACTTGTTGGGGTCGGGAGTACTACCGGCCGGCAGCGGTCGGCAGAAGTTCTCCAGGTTCCAGGTCCCGATGATCGCCAAGGCTGCTCCCACTGCTCATGGCCGACACGGCTGCCGACCGCTCCAGCCGTTATCCCCCAAGCGGGCACGCCGGAGCGGGAGCTCGCCTGACACCGTCCCGGTCTTTCACTCGGGGGTAGGCGTCGGGGCTCATCCGAGCCGCTGGCCGGAGGCCCGCGGGCGCCCGCTCCTGGATGACGGTAGTGACGCCCACAGCGTCGAACCCTGAAACGTGCACCGCGCCAGCGGCCCAGCCACCTCCGCCAGTAATCCAATCCGCCTTATCCAATCACCCGCATGGGTGCACGCGCCGTTCGATTATCGGCGGCTAGCATTCAGTCCGTTCCTCGCTGCAATTGCAGGTGAGATTGCAGGAAGCTCCTGACCTGCGGATTGTCGCCGGTCAGGACACGTGTCCGAAAAGCTCTTGTTCGTACGAGCAGAAGGCGGGATTTGGCATGGACAAGTACAAGAACGGTGCGCCGGCCGGTGGCATTGCCACCACCTGGATCAAGGCGCAGGCGAGCAACCTCAACGGCCAGTGCGTGGAGCTTGGTGCACTGACGGGCGGGGGCGTGGCGATGCGCAACAGCACCGACCCGACCGGTCCGGCGCTGATCTTCACCGACGCCGAGATGCGGGCTTTTCTGACTGGTGCTTGCGCTGGTGAATTCGATCATCTGATCTCACAGTAACCCACTCGTTCGATAATTCGACAAGGGCATCGCGCGGCCCTCCGGTGTGGAAGACTTGCTTTGTTTCGTCTTCTATGGGAGGGCCCGCGTGACGCCTGAATGCGGTGATCAGTTTGATGACGACAATGTCATCGCCTTTCGGCGGCCAGGTGCCGATCCGGCGCAGAACCCCACGGCCGCTGGCCTCCTGCTTGGTATCCAGCTGAAGGCCCTCCGCGGCGGGCGGACGCTGAGGAAGGTCGTCGAGGGGCTCGACAACCGGCTGTCCCAGGCCAAGCTCAGCCGGCTGGAGAACGCCGAGAGCCCGCCGAAGCCAGATGACATCTGGGCGCTGCTGCGCTTCTACCAGGCCGGCCCCCAGATCGCCTCGGCGGTTGAGGAACTGGCGCGCCACGCCGCCCAGCCGAACTGGTTGGACTCCTACCGCGATGTGCTCGCCAGCTGGGTTGAGCGGCTGATGGCCTTGGAGTCAGCGGCCATCAAGCTGGTCACCTACGAGGCCAAGATCGTCCCCGGCCTGGTCCAGACCCAGGACTACGCGCGGGCGATCTTCAGCCGGGAGTTGCCGAGCGGCCAGGCTCACCGGCTGGATCGGTATCTCTGCCTGCGTGGGGAGCGGCAGGAGCGGTTCCTGGTGGCACCACCCCGCTCCGTCTTCTTCCTGGAGCACTCAACCCTCTACCGCAAGGTGGGCTCACCGCGGGTCATGGTCGACCAGCTCCAGCGGCTGATCGACCTGACCAGCACACGCGGTTTCGGCGTGCGGATCATCACCCTCGACCACTTCTTCGCCTCCTCCGTGTCCTCGCTGACCCACCTCGACTTCGGTCGCTCAGGCCTGCCCGAGCTGATCTACAACGAGCGGCTGCGGGGCGCTGACTATTGCACCCCCACCGCGGACGAGCGGCCGGCGCCGGACGAGGACCACAAGGTGTCGGAGATGGAGGAGTACAAGCAGTTGCTGTGGCAGCTCATGGCGACCGGCACCGAGCGCCAGGAGAGCCGCGAGCTGCTGCTGGAAGCCAAGGAGCACTTCGAAGCGCAGCTGTGACTCACCCGGCTGGCCCGGACTCGTGCGCTACGAGACGACGGCCAACCCGCCGAACTCGATCCACTCCCGGGTGCGTTGGCGCGGTAGCACCTCGGAGTCAGGTCGCCAGTCGGTGACGTCGACCAGGCCGGGGGGTTCGATCTGGAGGCCATCGAAGTAGGTGCGGACCTCCGCCTCGGTCCGCACTCGGCCCCAGTTGTCGTTCGTCTGCTCGGCCATGAGACGAGTCACGCCGTCGCGCACGACCTTGTCCTCGCTCACGAGCTGGCAGATGACGACCACGCTGCCCGGCGCCAGATGCTGGATCGTCTCGCGCAGTAGCCGGGCCGGCTCCGGATCCGGCACGCAGTGCAGCACCGACACGAACAGGGCGGCCACCGGCCGA
This sequence comes from Kitasatospora sp. NPDC050463, assembly GCF_040655255.1. Taxonomy (NCBI): domain Bacteria; kingdom Bacillati; phylum Actinomycetota; class Actinomycetes; order Kitasatosporales; family Streptomycetaceae; genus Kitasatospora; species Kitasatospora sp. NPDC050463. The sequence continues at coordinate 2,393 of NZ_JBFAJO010000090.1, read as the reverse complement.
CTGAAGTCGATGAAGTCCTTCACCTTGGGGTGGGACCGGATTGCTGCCGGCTTGGTCATGTCGGCGGCGACGATGGCCACGTCGTCGTTCTCGTCCAGTAAGGCCCGGCCCTGGCTCAGCACCACCGGGTCGTTATCGACGTAGACCACCTTGGTGCCGCGGTGAATCTGCTGGGCCACCTGGTGCACGTTGTCCTGGGTCGGCAGGCCGGAGCCGTGGTCGATGAACTGCCGGATCTGGTAGTGACTGGCGATGTACTTGACGACCCGGCGCAGGAAGGCCCGGTTGTTCAACGCCAGCTCCCGCGAGCTGGGGGCGGTTTTCAGCAGGTCTTCGACGGCCAGCCGGTCGGACAGAAAATTATTGGTGCCGCCTAGGAGGAAGTCGTACATCCTGGCGGCACTTGGCACTGAAAGATCGATCTTGCCGTTCAAAGGATCTTCGTCCACGGGCACCCCTCCGTGTTCGGACAACCCCGGGCTCTTCCAGGGCAGATGATCCACCTCATGGTAGGGGGGCAGCCCAAGCCGCACCACTACACAGACGGGTGAAGTGGCGCGGGCTGGCGCACGGGTAGCGAACGCGGAGGCGAGATCCGGCTGGCGCGCCGGCCGATCGGAAGCAAGTCGGACTACGGGCAGGTCCGATAGGCCTCCATGGGTCCAACTCGCAGGAGGCGCTGGGCCATTAGCAGATCAGCTCGTGCTTTGGGCGGCTCGATACCCATGAGCGTGGCAGCCTGCTCGACCGGCAGGCCCAGACGGTGGAGCAGTGCCGCATCAGCGTGGTCGGCTGGCAGGGTGCGGTGCAGGTGGTCGGACAACTGGTCGGCTGCATCGAAGCACGCAGCGGTGACCGTGGCTCGCAGGATTCGCCAGGCGTATGCCGCAGGATTTCGCCGCTGCAGCACCACGCCCCAGTGCCGCTCGGTGAACCACATGGTCGCTTCGACGGCCTCGCGGCTCAGGCCGGGGTCGATCAGCCGGGCCTGCGCGTAGCGGTGATACCCATTCATCTGCATCATGACGAACGCGGTGAAGCCACTTCGGTACGTCTTGCCTCGGATGGCGTCAGATGCTGTCGCTGCGCCTTGATCGCGTGCCAAAGAAAGTCCTCGTCAACACTCGGGATCCCACGTGCAGGTGTCGCGTTGCCGGCTCGGCTGACGCCGGGCTCGCCCCGCCGGGGTGCGGCAGGGCGAGCTGCGGTGGCCAGGCGCGCGCTGGGGGCGCGCCTGGCCTGGAGGTGGCTAGCTCCGGTGCGAACGGACGGCGACGGCCACGATCCGCTGGACGTAGTGCATCAACGCCACGACGAGGTAGACCCGTTCCGGGTCGACGGCGGCATGACCGCGCAGAACGGCAGCGGCCAGGAGCACCGGCAGCGCCGCCACTGCAGCCAAGCCGATCGCTCGCGAAACCGGCATATGCAATCGCACCGGCCGGGACGTCGCGCTGCTACGTTGGAGGTTCCTCGGGGCACGCTTCGCGCGCCCTCGGGAGGGCTGATCTGGCATTGGTGGCAACCTCTCTGGATTGGCCCTGCGCCCTGGGCAGTGCTCCAACACCGCCCAGGGCAACTCCTGTTCTCGGAGCTGAGCACAACGTTAGCTAAGCCCGCGGCCCAAACTGGCCCCCAACTGCCCCGCTGCAAAACCATTTTGGCGAACTCTTGAAACGAACTGGTGTACCGCAAAACTGTTCGTAGTACCGATCGAAAACGGTCAGCAGGCGCCATCGCTTGGGCGGGAGTGATCAAGGGCGCGCCAGGTGGCACACGGCCTCACGCTTGAGTCACAGATTCCGCAGGACGGCCTCGCACTTGCGGCACCGCTGCTCATGGAACTCCGGCGGGTACCAGGGCTGACCGGGCCCAGCGGGCCGGTAGTGATGGTGCTCCATGCTGTCCGTGTCCAGGCCGCAGAAGGTCCGAGGGCCAGGGTCCTCGGGGATGTCAGGGTCCGCCAAGGCAGCGTGGACCCACCGGACGACTGGCTCGACGCCGTCAGGGCCGAGCTGCTGGTCCGGGTCTAGCTCAAGCAGCAGGATGAGTGCGGGCACCCTTCGACCCTGCACCGCGAGCCCGGCTGCCGCATCCCGGCCGCGAATGACGAAGAACCCCCAGATCCAGCGGTGGGCTGGGCTGGGGGTTCTTGCTGCGGGCGCACAGGCAATATGTCCCCAGGGGACGTGCGCTCGACTGACCTAGCCCGCTCCGGTGGGGCTAACGGCTGAGCCAAGGCTATCTGAGCCAGTCCCGGCAAGGCACTCCAACCACCTCAAACTCGACCAAGAGCTAAGTGGTCGACACTCGAAGTCCTTCGGGGGTTGACTGCAGAGTCGGTGTGGTGCCTGGTGTCCTGACTTGCCGGATCGCCACTGCGTTTTTCCGAA